>JALTMR010000472.1 GCA_027001525.1 Gammaproteobacteria bacterium | reverse complement strand
ATCGAGGGACGTCTGCGCAAAAAGCAAAATGGCGCGGCCTGGCAGCGGGGCTACATCGAAAAACACGGCCCCGATTTCGCTGCCATGACCAGTGCCTATCTGGTGCATCAGGAGGGCGGAGAGCCCGTCCACGAATGGAGAATATAGACGTGAGAAAACGGAAGTGCCCATGCTGACGGTGGTCGAGAACATTCCCGAGGGTTTTCTGGATGTTGATCCGCAGCGTTTGGATGAGGTGTTACGCGGGCCCACGCTCATTCACCTCCCCGGTAAAAAGGCCCGCCCTCTGTTTGTCTCTGTGCTTTTGCACGGCAATGAGCCCACCGGCCTGATGGCGATTCAGGCGCTGCTGCGCCACTATCTGGAGCGGCCTTTGCCACGAGCGCTATCGATTTTTGTCGGCAATGTGGCGGCCGCCTCGCTCAAGCAGAGGCGTTTGGAGGGGCAGTGTGACTACAACCGCATCTGGCAGCAGGGCGACACCGAAGCCCATTTGATGGCTGCCCGCGTGGTGCAGGAGATGTCTGAGCGCGCCCCCTTTGCCAGTATCGATATTCACAACAATACCGGCCTTAACCCGCACTACGCCTGTATTAACAAACTGGATAACCGTTTTCTGCGGTTGGCCAGGCTGTTTAGCCGAACCATCGTCTACTTCACCAGGCCCGAAGGGGTGCAGTCGATGGCGTTTTCCGCCCTATGCCCGGCGGTAACGCTGGAGTGCGGCCAACCCGGCCAGGCCTATGGTGCGGAACACGCCATGCACTTTGTGCAGGCGGTATTGAACCTGGAGGAGATCGACAGCAGCGCGCTGGCCGCTGATGAGTACGATCTGTTCCACACCGTGGCGGTGGTCAAGGTGCCCGAGGCGCTGAGTTTTGGCTTTGGTGTGGATGAGGTGGATATCGAATTTTTACGTGAGATCGATCACTACAACTTCCGTGAACTTGCCCCGGGCACCTGCTTTGGTCGCATTCACAACCCCGCTGCAAGGCTGGTGTGCCAGGGGGAGTGTGGGGAAGACCTGGGGGCGAAATATTTTAGCTATCAGGGCGGGCGAATCGAGCTGGCCACTGCGGCGATGCCGGCGATGCTGACGCTGAACGAGCGGGTGATCCGGCAGGATTGCTTTGGCTACTTGATGGAGCGTTTGGCAGCGCCTGTGCCCTGAACCATTCCCTTGGCGGACGACCAGAGCGTCAGCAAAAGAAACGCCCCACGTTGAGAGGGGCGTTTTGTTGAGTGCCTGCGCCATCGCCATCGTGTCGTTTGCTACTCGGTGTTGTGGAGCTGGTGGTAGATTTTGTCCTTGAGGCGGATACGGCGCCTTTTGAGCTGATCAAAATAGTGGTCAGCCACGGGCAGGCCCTGCTGCTCCAGCCCGTAGATCCGCTTGTCCGTGCTGTCGTATTCGGTGAGCAGGCGAGCAAAGCGCTGATCCTTGTGTTTGAGCGTTTTGATCGTCTGACAAAGCTCTGGAAATTCTTCAGTAATGTAGTGACGAACTCCGTACATAGGCATCCTCCTGTGATGAATAGCCCCGCCCTGCGGATGTGGCGGGGCGAATTCTCAGGTTGGATCAGCCGCTGGAGAAAGTCAAACTCCCGCCCGTTTGCGACTTGGCGGCATATTTTCAGGTATTTTTTGGGATGATGCTGCAAGTTGCCGCTTATGCGGGAATTTTTCTCATTTGTCAGGTGGGTCGGGGAATGTTGGCTATCGCACTGATGCGCTGCCGGCGTAGCTCCTGCCCCAGTCGGGCTCCCTTGAAGCCAGCTTGTGCCAGGGCGCGGGCATCGATGGCAACGGCGGCCTGCTGGCATTGGCGCAGAAAATCGGCCTGGGGGTAGGCAATATCTTCAAAGCCTGTGCGGCCGCGGCTGTCTGCCATGCAGCAGAGCAGGAAGTCTTCGAAGCGTTGTGGGCGCCGGAAAGCATCGATAGCCTGTAACGTATCGACAATGGTACTGCTTTTCAGGGCCAGGGCACGGTGGCCGTGGGTGTGATATTGGGCGCAGAGCTGCGCCAGCTCGCGGTACTCTTTCGGGGCCTTGATTCGTTCGCAAAGCTGTTTGGCCAAGTCGGCAGAGCGTTTTTCGTGGCCGATGTGCCTGGGCCACTGTGCGGGCGGGGTGGTGCCTTTCCCCAGGTCGTGCAGCAGGGCGGCAAAGCGGACTTTGGCATCGCTGCTGAGCCGGGCAGCCTGGGTCAGCACCATCAGGGTATGGACGCCGGTATCGATCTCGGGGTGGTGTTTCTCCGGCTGAGGGACGCCGAACAGGGCATCGATCTCCGGGTAGAGTCTCGCCAGTGCGCCGCAGGCTCGCAGCGCCAGAAAGAAGTGTGACGGCTGTTTCTCCTCCAGTGCTCGCTGCGTCTCCGTCCAGACACGCTCAGCCACCAGGGCGTCGACTTCCCCATTGGCGACCATGTTGCGCATCAGTTCGAGGGTCTCGTCGGCAATGGTGAAGCCCAGCGCGGCGTAGCGACTGTAGAAGCGGGCGACACGGAGAATGCGAACCGGGTCTTCGGCAAATGCGTCGGAGACATGGCGCAGCTTTTTTGCCGCCAGATCTTGCTGGCCGCCAAAGGGGTCGATGATTTCGTCGTCCGGGCCCATGGCCAAGGCGTTGATAGTGAGGTCACGCCGAATCAGGTCGTCTTCCAGGGTAACGTCTGGCGCGGCGTGAAAGGAGAAGCCAGTGTAGCCGGGGCCGGTTTTACGTTCGGTGCGGGCCAGGGCGTACTCTTC
>JALTMR010000471.1 GCA_027001525.1 Gammaproteobacteria bacterium | reverse complement strand
GTGCCATTGATTTCGTACATGGTGTCGGCATCGACGTGGGCCTTGAGGTGGCCGAAGCGCCCCAGGCGATGGAGCAGCGGGCGCATGGTCAGCTGGATATGGTTGTGGGCCTGGTCCACCTCATCGAGCAAGCCGCGCAGGCGGTGGGGCTTGGGGTCCTGCAGATTGATGTCGGCCAGCAGCATGGGTTCCACTGTGGCGACGGGGGGGGTAGCGGTGGTGTCGACCCGGTGGGAGGCGTCGAGGTCGAAGTCGAGAGTCAGATGCGCGGGGATGCCGGGGGCGATCACCAGAGCGTTGCGACCTTCGAGCTTGACCGCCATCTCCAGCGTGGTGACGGGGTTGCCATCCGCATCGACCAGATCAGCCGCTGTGGGATTGCCGCTTACCTCCACCTGAACGTCCGCATTGCCGTAGTCCAGCATCAGGCTGGCGCGAACGTAGCGGCCCGATGGAATGGTGGCGGCCGTGACGAACTCGGTCATGTCCACATACTGGGCAAAATCGATACGGCTGTTGAGGGGCAGTGTCTCTACTTCGGTGCCGTCGGCGCGGGTCAATTTGATGGAGAGAACATCGACGGCGTAGTTGAGAAAATCGCCCTCGGCATCGGTCAGGCCGATGACAATCTCGCCGCTATCGGCACCGGCACCGCCGTCGTCGGATGAACCGCCGCAGCCGCTGAGCAGCGAGGTGCCGAGCAGGGCCGCCAGCCCCAGCGCCCAGGGGCGGCGCTGTTTGAGTTTATTTAGAATGAGTTGGAACATGATCTCTCCTCCAGATGGGGTTGATTGTGAGTGTGTTCACTACTCAAAACGCCGTGGAGGAAGATCGGTTGACAGCGAGGGTGAAATTTTTTTGAGCTCTTTTTTTGAAACCGATGCTCAGATCGTCGTCAGGGCATCCATGCCGACGCTCCCAAAAGCCAGGTGAGTTGCTGCAGGTGCGCGGGGTATATTGAAAAAAAACAGAGCAAGCCCTGCCGGCTTGCTCTGGTTAAGGGCTTAGCGGCCGCGGTGACCGGCCTGACGTTTGCGGTGCAGTTGACGAAGGAACTGGCGGCGTTCACTGGCAGACATTCCCTGCCACTGCTGGCGTAGTTCGCGGCGCCGTTCGGGGGGAAGGTTTTTGAACCAGCCGAGGCGTTTTTTAATGCGTGCCTGCTGCCGTGGGGGGAGCTGGCGAAACTGTCTGAAGCGCTCGCGGGCGATTTTTTTGCGCTCGGCCGGCAGCGCCTTCCACTGTTTAAAACGCTTTTTCGCCTGTTGTTTCTCTTTGGGGCCCAGTGTTGCCCAGCGCTGGGCTCCCTTTTGCAGCCGTTGTTGGCGCTGTTCGGAAAAGCTGCTCCACTGTTTTTCAAACGGCTTGAGCACCTTCTGCTCGGTTGCGCTGAGGTTCTGCCACTCCAGCGCCAGGGCGGTGTGGGCGAACAGGCCGAGGGCCAGGCTCAACGTGATGCGGGTGACAGGTTTAGTCATCATTGGCTTGCTCCTCTGGTTGCGGTTGCGGTTGCGATGGCGGGCCGACCTGCGCTGTGACACTCTCCTCGCTTAACGGCAGCGGGTCGAGCCACTGGCCGCTGTCGTCCTGCCATTCGCCAAGAAACTCCAACAGCTCCAGATCGGGCGGTGTGTCGGCCGGGGCCGACAGCGGTAGCAGCAGTAGCCATAACCATAGCCAGTTAGCCCTGCTGTTGCTGGCTTTCAAGCCAGAGGTAGAAGTCCAGTTCTTCATAGAAGTCGATATCCTCCTGAGCGGCGAGTAGGTCGATGTCTTCAAGGCCGGCCACCAGCACCTGATTTTTCTGTACGGGTTGGTGCAGCCACAGGCCAACGGCCAGGGCAGCTGCGCCGGCCATGGCGGTGGCGGGTATCCAGCGGTTTGCGTAGGCTGGTCGGTGCTGCGCCGCCAGCGCCTGATGGCGTGCCCGGCGCAGGTGGCTGAGTGTTTCGCCGTCCATTGCGGCGTTGCCTTGGTCGAGGGCCTGTTTCAGCTGTTGTTCAAATTGGTCTTCGTTGTCTCTCATGGCCAGTGTTCTCCAAGTGTCTCTCTTAACTTGCTGATTGCCCGGGAGTAGTGTGTTTTGACGCTGCCGTGCGAGCAGCGCATGGCGTGGGCTGTTTCGGCTACGTTGAGCCCTTCCCACAGGCGCAGCATCACGGCCTGTTGCTGGCGCAGCGGCAGTTGGCTGATGGCCTCGTCGAGGGCGACGACGGCGCGGCTCGATTTAAGTTGTTCGCTCCCCCCCGGTGTGGCGTCGGCAGCGTTGTTGACGGGATCGAGCAGCCCCGTCTCGTCATCGTCCTGCTGGCCGCTGAACCAGCCGAACACCATTTGGCGGGTTTTGGCGCGGCGATAGTGGTCCTGAATCCGGTTGTGCAGAATGCGGTAGAACAGTGGCCGCCACTGCTGCGGTTCTTTCTGGCCGTAGCGTTTAACGAGGCTGACCATGGCGTCCTGAACGATGTCGAAGGCCTCTTCGCGGTCGTTGATGGCCAGTTGTGCCATGCGATATGCCTTCTTCTCGACACTGGCCAGAAAGTCCGACAGGGCAGGGTTGGGGTCACGTTTCGTCACTCGCTTGGTGGGTATCCGGTGGCTGCAATTTCAGGCATCTTAAACTAATAAACGTTTGCGATACGGTTTGGTTGACATGCCGGGGTGGAACTTTTATTTCAATACTTACTTTGTGGGATAATCCGGGGAGATAAAATGGCTTTCCGGTCGCTACTTTCCGCTATAATGCGCCGTGTTCTCTGCCGTGTTCGCTAGTGGGCTTAAGTACCTTTGAGCCTTAAATACAACCCCCGGGGACGGGATTGTGGCGTCCTGTGCATGTCCGCCTGACGGAAAGCCTTAGACGGTCACACATGTTCCCACTTGAACCTTTGGTTCAAGGTCTCATGCTCCGACGGCATGGCGGAGAACTCTTTAATTCCTGTAATCCCTGTTTTTCCCACTTGGCCTCGATAGGGACGCTTTTGCATCGTGACTTCCCGCACGCAGATCAGACAACGCATTCGCCAGCAGCGCCGCCAGTTTTCCCCGGCGCAGCGGCTCATGGCCACCGAGGCGATTTGTGCGCGCCTGGGGGCCAGCCCGGTGTTTCAGAACAGCCAGCGCCTGGCCGGTTTTATGGCCAATGAGAATGAACCTGATCTGGCCGCAGTGATGTGCCAGGCCTGGGCCACCGGCAAGGTGTGGCACCTGCCCATCATCGGTCTGCCCTTTCTGAACCGGTTGTGGTTTGGGCGCTACGATGCGGGGGACGCCTTGCAGGAAAATCGCTTCGGCATCGCCGAGCCCCGGCGGGCGTTGGCACTGGCCACGCCTCCGTGGGGGCTGGATGTGGTGCTGATGCCGCTGGTGGCGTTCGATCTTCAGGGCAACCGGCTGGGGATGGGCAAGGGTTACTACGACCGGACGTTAAGCTATTTGCGTCTGCGTCGGCACTGGCGCAAGCCACGCCTGATTGGTGTGGCCTATGAGTTCCAGAAGGTGGATGCCCTGCCGTTTCAGCCCTGGGATGTGCCCCTGGACGGCGTTGTCACAGAGGCTGGTTTTTACACTTTTCGGTCCGATTGCTAGTACATCAACCACTTTATATTGTCGGGTCAGTTGGTCTGTCAGCTCCCACGGCAAGGCGCGCTTCGCAGGGAATGGTTGTTCCCTTCACAAGAAGTGCAACACCGCCGTGGGAGCTGACAGGCCAACCCTTCGGGCGAGCCTGTGGCATTCCACCTCGGCGTTATAGCTCTTGCCAAGGGAACAACCATTACCTGCGAGCTATGCCTTGGTGCGAAATGTCACAGACTCGCTGACCTGGCAATATAAAGTGGTTGATGTACTAGGCCGGCTCCAGGCTGCTTTTCTCGCCGTCGTTGATCTCTCTCAGCAGTTGTTCGAACTCTCCCGCAGGCAGGGGCTTGCTGAAATAGTAGCCCTGGTAGGAGTAGCAGCCCTGTTGTTTGAGGAAGCTCAGCTGGCCCGAGGTCTCAACCCCTTCGGCCAATACATCCAGTTTCATGTGGCGTGCCATGGAGATAATGGTCTCGACGATGGTGGCGTCGTTGGGGTCGTTGGTAATGTCCTTGACGAAGGAGCGGTCTATTTTGATCTGGCTCAGGGGCAGCTGCTTGAGATAGGCCAGGGAGGAGTAGCCGGTGCCGAAATCGTCGATAGAGAAGACCACGCCGAGCTGGCGCAGCTCCTCCATCTTTTGGGTGGTGTCCTCCACATCTTTCATCACAATATTCTCGGTGATCTCCAGCTTCAGCGCCGAGGGGGAGATTTGCGCCGCCGCGATCAGGCGTGTGACCTGCTGCACAAAGTCCGACTGGTGGAACTGCCGCGGGCTGACGTTAATGGCAAAACTGGGGTTGAGCCGGCAGAGCCCCGAGGTGTTCCATGCCTTGATCTGTTCGAAGGCCTCCTGCATGACCCAGGCACCGATTTCGATCACCTGGCCCGTCTCTTCCGCCATCGGAATGAAGGCATTGGGGCAGATGGTGCCGCGTTCAGGGTGTTGCCAGCGAATCAGGGCCTCGGCACCGATGATCTGGCCCTGGCGGTCGACCTGGGGTTGGTAGTGGAGAATTAACTCGTTGTTGGTGATGGCCTGGCGGAGGTCTTTTTCCAGCGCCAGGCGTTCATCGGCGGCAATCTGCATGTCGGGCATGTAGAAGCGGATGCTGTTGCCGCCGTGAGATTTGGCCTGGTACATGGCGCTGTCAGCATGTTTGAGTACGTCATCGACCGTTTCGTTGTTCTCGGGAAAGAGGGCGATGCCGATGCTGGGGGTGAACTGATACTCATGGTCGTGAAGATGGTAGGGCAGGCACAGGGCGGCGCGGATTTTATCGGCGACGATCTGGGCGGAGAAGCCGGCATCCTCGGTGTCGTTGTTCAACTCGGCCAGGACGATCACAAACTCATCCCCCCCCAGGCGGGCCACGGTGTCGGCACCGCGCACCTGCTTCTGGATGCGCTGGGCAACCTGACGCAGCAGGGCGTCGCCGATGGAGTGCCCCAGTGAGTCGTTAATGGTCTTGAAGCGATCGAGGTCGAGAAACAGCACCGCGCCGTACTTTTTGTTGCGCTTGCTCAGCGCCAGTTCGTGCTTCAGTCGATCCAGCAGCAGGGTGCGATTGGGCAGCCCGGTGAGGTTGTCATAGTAGGCGAGACGCTCGATGTGGGCTTCGGTCTTTTTGCGCTCGGTCATGTCCTGAAACGAGGAGATGTAGTGGGTGATCTCCCCCTGCTGGTTTTTGACCGAGGTGATGGTCTGCCACTCGGGGTAGATCTCGCCGTTCTTGCGCCGGTTCCACACTTCGCCACGCCAGTAGCCTTGCTGTTCCAGTGTCTGCCACATCGTCTGGTAGAAGTGTTCGTCGTGTTTGCCTGATTTGAGAATGCGCGGTGTCTTGCCCAGCACCTCTTGCTCGCTGTAGCCCGTGATGGTGCTGAAGGCTTTGTTGACGCGCTGGATGGTGGCGTTGTTGTCGGTGACGAACATCGCCTCCTGGGCGTCGAACGCTGTGGCGGCGAGGCGCAGATCGGCCAGTGCCTTGTCGCGTTCGTTGAGCAGGATCGTTTTTTTCAGCGCCATGTTGACGTGCTGGACGACGGCATTCAGGAAGTCGATCTCCTGATGCTGCCAGTGGCGCTGATGCCTGACCTGGTGGAAGACCATCAGGTGGTAGCCCGTTGGGCTGAATTGGAACGGATACCAGAGCAGGCTCTTGATGCCCATCTGGTGGTGGAGCATGCGGCCGGACTGATCCTCAAGCAGGTGCGGGTTGATCAGGTTGGCGTGGCTCTCAAGCCAGTGCTTGGTTTGGCGAATGTGTTCGCAGCCACCCCTGAACATGTTGAGCGGGTAGGTGGCCTTGGTGGAGTAGACGTTGTGGGTGTCGGGGTTGATCCATTCGCTGAGGCAGACCACGTACTGGTCGCTGAAGTCGATGTCGTAGATCAGGGCTCTGTCGGTCTCCAGGGCTTCGCCGACAATGGTGGAGACGCCGTCCATGATTTCGGTAGCGGAGTCCTCCTGTACCAGCAGTTCGGCAATGCCGGTAAAGGCCTTGGCAAAACGCAGCTGGGTTTTGAGTATCTGCTCGGTCTCTTTGCGCTCGGAAATATCCTGAATAATGATGCTGTACAGCTGCTGCGTTCCGATGGACATGGCCTTGGTGGAGATCTCGATGGGAAAGCGCTGGCCACCTTTTCTGATGCCTTCGGCCTCTGTGCGTTTACCGTTGCCGTCAGCAGAGGTGGCGCTCGAGCCGGCACTGAGGCGGGGCAGATCACAGTCTGTAATGACGTTGATGTTGCTGCCAATAATCTCTCTTTCGCTGTAACCGAACAAGGCGCTGGCCGCCGGGTTGAATGATTCGATATAGCCGTCACTGTCGGTGGTGATGATGCTGTCGATGAGGTTGTCCAGCAGTGTGCGAAAACGGGTTTCGGAAGCGTGCAATGCTTTTTGCGTGCTCTGCCGCTTTTGTGTTTCGTAGAGCATGGTTTCGTGCTCATAGGCCGCCCGGCAGTTGATGCCGAGTTGCTCGATTACCGGCAGCATCGCCTTGACGATCTCTGGATCGAGCTGGCTGTTTTTGCGCTCCAGCACCAGTACGCCAATCGCCTTGATAGTGAACAGGTGGTAGAACTGCTGCGGGGCGTCGCTGAAAAGCCGGTGGGGCGTGTCGGGCGAGAGGTAGATGGCCTCGATGGCCGCCGCCAGCGCAGGGTGGTGTTGCGTCGCGCTGGATTGCTGACTGGGGATGCCGAGATAGTGGTTGGCCATGGTCCGGCCAGCGGCGTCGGCTTCCCGGGGGCGTTCATGGGGCGCAAGCGTCATGAGGTAGACGTGGCCGCTGCACAGGTTCAATCGCCTGATGCAGGTTTCAATAAATTTTTTCAGCATGGGTTTGAGTTCCAACTCAAGCCCGGCACTCATTCCCAATTCGTGCTGAATCGACATCAGCATCATGGCGCGTTTCATTGTCTTATTGCTCCTGCAACGCGCTTAGGACGATTGTCTTGTTTAAAAACTGAATCGGTCCCCACGGTGAGCTGGCTATCTCTCCCAAGGTCAGTGCGCCGATCAACAGCGCGTCTTTGGGTAGCGTACTGCATATATTTTCCAACTCTTTGTTGAACTGATCACCCAGGTAGAGTCCGCGGCTGATGCAGTCAAAAATGAGTGTGTTGGCGCCGATGCCGGAGGCCGGGTCGCTACTGAATGATTTGGTCACCTCCTGGGCAGCGTTGAGCAGCGTCTCTTCATCCCCCTGCATGATGTAAACCATGGCGTGCTCGGGAATGGAGCCAACGCAGACCAGCGAGCCGTTCTCCTCGGTGATGGGGTCGCGAATCAGAATCTCCTGGTCGAGGTTCTCCAGGCCAAAGGGAAAGCTTTTGGCGACGGTGAAAAATTCAGCATCGGCAAAGCGCTTGTCCGAGCCCGACTCGATGCTTTCACGGTAGACCTTGAAGGCGGGCTCATAATTCAGGGTGTGGATGGTGTTGCCTTCGGATTTTGTCACCAGGAAGGGGCCGGCCATCTGGTGCCAGCCATGAGCGATGCCGATGTCGGCCCCGAGGGGCAGGCCGATAACCAGTGCGGCGTCGGTGAGTACGCCCTGGTTAGTGATCAGACAGGGTTTTTGTTTCAGGGTCAGAGACCCCGCGCCACCGCCCACAACGGGTTTGTCCGGGCCAATATGGTCATACAGCAGCTCGAAGAAGGGATCGATGTGCTGGCTCAATCCATCGATCAGGGTAATGACGCTTTTGCTGTTGGCTAACCAGGGGCACTGACTCTCCAGCGTCTCCCGCCAGCGGGCCGGTGAACCGTTGGCAAGTGAAATGGTGCCAACGGGCAGGGCCTGACCCAGACCGCAGACGATGTGGCCGCGCTCCAGATTATCCGTGCCGCTGATGATCTGCGGAAACAGGCCTCCAAAGACGGGAATGTCGAGATGCTGAAAATAGTCGTTTAACTGCTCAACGGGCATCTCATTGCCGTCGCAACTCAAAATAAAAAGACTTTTCGCACCTTGTTCCATGGCTGATTCGATCGCTACCTTTAATCCTTGAAAGGTACCTTCGCGATCGCAAGACGTGCTTGCAATTAATTTGTTCATAACCTGCTTCAACTATTAATTACTGCATTAATCAAATCCCGAGATAGGGGCAGTACTATCCGTGGCACTGCGTGCAATCTCTGGTCTGAGCGTATGGAAGCTGTTAGGTCGTTAAGTCGACGGCTGGTAATGCATGTGTTTCCCCCTGGTCCATCGGTTTTTAGTTATTGCTAAAACGAATAGCTAATTTTTATTCAACTACATGAAACATGGCGCTGAATAGAGGGTGGGTGGTGCGGCTTAATCCCTAAGCTTCGCCGTCTGTATCGGGCAGTGTCTGCATCCACTTAACCTGCTTTTTGCCTTTGCCAAAAAATAAGCTGCCGGGAGCAGGCACGTCCTGGAACAGAACGCAAAAATGTTGCGAAACATCATGCGGATAGAAAAGCATTGAGGGAGTAGTTTATGGGTGGAATAGTTTGAGTACCGGACAGCCTGCTTTTTATCGAAATCCTATCAATAAAAGGCACCTTACGAACTCTACAAGAGCTGAGTTCCCAGGCTCGCGCTATATGCCACCTCCTAACTTCTCAAGGCCTGCTTCCTGTCCGACCTGCTACCGATCACCCTACTTTAAATAGTAGTTGAGAACTTTATGATATATCGATTTTATCGATTTGCAACAAAAAATGACGAAATATTTTACAACTTGATTTAAGGTGTAATGCTATTAACTTCAATATGTTGCATCTGTTTTGGTGGGAAATATTGACGATTGTTGACGGTTGTGCTTGGTTATTAGCTCAAAAACAGCTGGTAAGCGGGGTTATCGCTTTCTTCCCAATGAGGGTAGCCCAGTTCGTCCAGAAAATGGCTGAACTGCGGTTTGTCTTTCGAAGTGACCTGGATGCCCACCAGGACCCGACCATAGGCTGAGCCATGGTTGCGGTAGTGAAACAGGCTGATGTTCCAGCGCTGCCCCATCTTGGTGAGAAACTCGGTGAGTGCGCCGGGGCGTTCGGGAAATTCGAAGCGATAGAGCAGCTCGTCTTCGACCCCCGAGGCATGGCCGCCGACCATGTGGCGAATGTGTAACTTGGCCATTTCATTGTCCGTCATGTCGGTGACGGCGTAGCCTTTGTTTTGCAGGCGAGCGATGACCTCATCCTTTTCGTTGCCATCTTTCTCGCTGTTGCTGTGCATGGCGATACCGACGAAAACGTGCGCTTCATCCGCCTTGGCGTGGCGGTAGTTGAACTCGGTGATGCCGCGCCGGCCCAGGGTGTTGCAAAATTGCCGAAAACTGCCTGGCCGCTCCGGAATGGTAACGGCCAGGATGGCCTCGTTTTTCTCTCCCAGTTCCGCCCGTTCCGAGACATGGCGCAGGCGGTCGAAATTCATATTGGCACCGCTGTCGATGGCCACAAAGGTTGCCCCTTCGATGCCTTCGCGGTCGGCATATTTTTTCGCCCCGGCAACACCTAGTGCGCCGGCAGGTTCGGCGATGGAGCGGGTGTCGTCAAAAATATCCTTGATGGCGGCGCACAGCTCATCAGTGGAGACCAGGATCACTTCGTCCACACACTGGCGGGCGATGCGATAGGGCTCCTTGCCCGCCTGTCTGACCGCTACGCCGTCGGCAAAAATACCCACCTGGGGCAAGGTGATGCGGCGTTTCTTTTTCAGTGCCTGATACATGCAGGGGGCATCTTCCGGCTCAACGCCGATGACTTTGATTTGCGGGTAGAGGTATTTGATAAATGAGGACACGCCGGCAATCAGTCCGCCACCGCCTACGGGGACAAAGATAGCGTCGATGTGACCGGTGTACTGGCGCAAGATTTCCAGCGCAACGGTGCCCTGGCCGGCGATAACGTCAGGATCATCGTAGGGGTGGATGAAGGTCATACCCTCCTCCTCGGCCAGTCGGGCGGCGTGCTGGTAAGCGTCGTCGTAGGCATCGCCAACGAGTATCGCCCTGGCGCCATAAGCTTTGACAGATGCCACCTTGATGGCCGGCGTGGTTTTGGGCATGACGATAATCGCCTTGATTCCCAGCTTTTGCGCCGACAGCGCCACCCCCTGGGCATGGTTCCCTGCGGAGGCGCAGATGACCCCGCGCGAGCGCGCCGCCTCGCTAAGGTTGATCATCTTGTTGTAAGCGCCCCGCAATTTGAACGAGAAGACGGGCTGAAGGTCTTCGCGCTTGAGCAGCACCTGATTGGTGATGCGCTTGGACAGATTGCGCATGGGGTCCAGCGGCGTTTCGATGGCAACATCGTAGACGCGGGCTTTGAGGATTTTTTCGATGTATTTCCGTGGCATGGGCGCTAAGTTATCAGGTTCGCCAGAGGCTGCCCAGCGTTAGTTCCCCTGGCCAACAGGCCAATGCTCCATGCATCGCTGTCAATCATCGATCAATGACTTCTTTGTGGCCTGCCGGTATGATGTTCGCCATCGTGAACCAACCCCTTCGAAAGGGAGAAAAAGCAAATGGCATTATCGCAAGACGAAATGAAGCAAGCGGTCGCTGAGGCTGCACTG
>JALTMR010000470.1 GCA_027001525.1 Gammaproteobacteria bacterium | reverse complement strand
CGCCACCAGCGGACGAAGCATGCTGAACCGTAGCGAGCAGATCGGCCGGGACGGCTTCAATGCAGCGTAGTGACGCCGATCTGACGCTGTTTTTGCAGTCAGTACGCAGTGGTGCCCTGGCATTCACTACGGTGCGCGTGTGGGATGAAGAGGTGGCGCTGGATCTACTGCAAGAGGCGATGATCGGCTTTGCCAAAGCCACCCGGCCAGACGATGAGACGATCTGGAAGGCCCTGTTCTACAAGATTCTCAGTCGCCGTATTGCGGACTGGCAGCGCAAACAGATCTGGCGTAACCGTATTACCCGTATCATCCCCTTTTCGGGTCTGCAGCACGATGATGAGGATGAAAGCGTCGATTTTGCCGCCAGCGGGGGCGATGGTGACCCGGAGCAGAACCACAGCGCCGCACAGTTGGCCAAACAGTTCGAAATCGCCCTGGCCGGCCTGCCGGCCCGGCAACAGGAAGCTTACCTGCTGCGCCAGTGGCAGGCCTTTAGCGTCGGCGAAACGGCGGTGATCATGAAGTGCAGCGAGGGCAGCGTCAAAACCCATCTGTCGCGCGCCATGAAGGTATTGAAAGAGCAATTAGGAGAGTGGATCGATGAAGAGTAAGGATCGAACCCAGGCCAGCCAAATACTGGACCACAAGGCCGAGCAGCTGGCCCAACGCCACCAGCGCCGACTCACGGAGATCACCGAGGCAGCAGTGGCGGCCACGCCCCGGCGCCGCAGCCACTGGCTTGCGCCCCAGCCCGCCCTCGCCTTCGCCACCCTCAGCATTGCCGTGCTGGCCTGGTGGGTCGTACCCTCCGCCGATAACGAGATCGGCCCCGGCAGCGCCCCGCAGATGGCCGCTATTCCCAACTGGGTACTGGATGAGACAGTGCCGCTGGAGTTGCTGGAATCGCCCGAGTTTTACCGCTGGCTGGCTGAGCAGCCCGAGCTCACACCCAACCACACCACGGCGCAACAGGGGTAACGATGAGACGCCTGCTAATGACCTCAACCGCTGCGCTGCTCATCGCCGCGCCGCTACAGGCCGCCGAACCGCCGGCCACGCTACCGAAGGAGTTCCTGGCCCAACTCCCCCTGCTGATGAGTCTGTCAGACCAGGAGTTTGAGGGCCTGCTGGCCTCAGCCCGGCAATCCGACCCCCACGCTGAAGCTGCCGCCAACGGCAGCGCAGAGGAGAATAACCATGAAGACTAGTCTGGCGCTTCTGCTACTCCTGGCCCTGAGCCAAACCGCCTGGGCCGAGCCCCCGGCCACGCCGTGGCAGGCCCTCAAACCCGAGGTACAGCAGGTGTTGGGGCAATTCGAGCAACAGTGGCCAACCCTTGCCCCGCAGCAGCGCCGGCAGCTAAAGACGCTGGGAGAGAAGTGGCTCACCCTGCCAGCCGAGAAGCGCAGCGCCCTGTGGCAACGTTTTCAGCGCTGGCAGGCGCTGGCCCCGACCCAGCGCCAATCCATGCAGCAGGCCTATGACCAGTTCAAATCGTTACCTGAGAGCGAACGCCAGCGCATGATGGAGAGCCACCGCCAGTTCCAGGGGATGAACCCCGAACGCCAGCAGCAGATGATGGAACGCTTCCGTCAGTTCCACGATCGCACGGGCGGCGGTCACAACCCTCATGGCGGCATGCAAAATGGCATGGGGAGCATGGGGAGCGGCAATGGCCAGGGTGGCATGGGTAACATGATGGGGGGGCATCGTTGAAATCACTTTTCAAGCGCAGCTTCGTCAGCCTCCATCTCGCCACCCTCGCCATACTGGTCACCCTGATCAGCGTACCGCTGTTCGCGCTGTCGGTGGCCCACGCGGAGACCAGTGTGAGCCTGAGCAGCGGCCTGACCTACATTAATCAGCAAAATCTGCAATCGAACCAATCCACCCTCTCCAGCGGCACAAGCACTGCCAGCCGCAGCGGCTGGGAGGTGGGCCTGCGCGGCAGCTGGCAACAACTCAACGCCAACGGCGGTTACGCCATCAACGGCCAGGCCAGCCTTGACCAGGGTTTCGACGGCCGAGGAGAGATCCGCACCGCCGCTCTCGACGGCAGCTGGATGCACGCCCTGAGCCAGAACTGGCTCATGCGCCTCAATGCCCGGCTCAGCAGCTACCAGGACGAGGAGCAACCCTCCTACTCCAATCGCACCGGCGGAGGCGGCCTGACCCTGGGCTGGTTCGGCCCTCGCAACAGTGGCCTCGACCTCAGCGCCCACGGGCAGAAAGAGCGCTATGACGACAACCCCGGCCTGGCCTATGAGGCGAACCGCTACACCCTGACCAGCCGGTATTACTTCGGCCACAAGCGCCAAAGCGCCTACTGGAGTATTGGCCTGGGCGCAGCGCGTTTCGATGCCAGCCAGATAGCGGGCTACAGCTACGACAGCCGCTCCCTGAGCCTGACCTATAACGCCTGGCGCTGGCAAAAGCTCAACGCCTCCCTCCAGTTTCAGTGGCGCAACAACCGTTACGCGGAAACAACGACAAACTCATCACCACCCTCCCCCATGCCCGGCATGGGTACCCCTTCGCGCCCCAGGCCCGGCGCAAATACCATCTCGTCCGAAGCGCAAAACGACACCTACCTCACCACCGCCCTTAACCTCAGTTACCCACTGGGCAAACAGTGGCTGATCAGCGCCAACCTGAATGCGGGTCAGTACCGCTCCAACCTGACCGATGACCGCCCGCTGATCAGCGCTTACATAGGTATCAGCATCGAGTACTAGTGTGGTGTAACGGACAAACAATTTTCTTCCTGTGTCAACCATCACCTCCCCCACCTCGATATAGGGCTCACCCCGGGGCACCCCCCCGATTAAACAGGAGTGAGCAATGAATCTAACCAGAACCGCCATCGCTTTAGGCATCAGCCTCGCGCTGACCACGACCCTCTCCGGCTGCGGTGGCAGCAGCGACACCGATAGCGGGAATCAAATTCTGTCTGGCAGCGTTTTCAAAGGCCCCATCGACAATGCCACCATCCGCATCACCAACGCAGCGGGAGAGATTCTCGGCACAGGGGGCAGCCGTGGTGGCGTGTTTGAGATGACGATGCCCGATGTCGGCGACGGCGCTGTCTTCATTGAAAGCCTGGGGGGCAGCTACACCGATGAAGCCACGGGCGAAGTGGTCACGCCAGACAGCACAACGGGGCTGATGACGGTATTCACCGCCGCCGAGCTAAAAAACGTTGTCACCCAGCAGCAGTACATCGCCATGACACCAGAGACCACGCTACTGGCCAAAATGGTCAAACGTGAGCTGGCCCGAGGCAAAGAGACCGGCGCTGCCATTCGTGATGCCAGCGCCGTAATCAAGGCCCAGCTGATCGACGGTACAACGCCGCTGCCCGGCACTTCGGGCGATGATCTGCTGCGTATTGGCAACCTCACCGCCACCCTGCCGAGCAATCAGCAAGAGGCGCTGGCCCGCAACCGTGCCATCAGTTTCTCCTACGAGGTGGACAACATGAACCTGAGCCCGGACCAGGTGTTTGAGCTGATCGATACACGAGTGGCAGATCTGGAAGACGGCCAGTTAGATGGCCTTCAGAACAGCACACCGCTACAGCTTGTTGATCGTGACGACAGCGTGATTGAACTGGTCGATCACGACCAGCAAAGCAGCTTCGGACAAGCCCGTGCCGAATTGCTGAACAACACCCTGAACCGTTTTATGGCCGGCGATATCAGTGCCGACGAACGTAGCGAGCTGGAGCGGATGGGCATGGATATCGGCCCTTTTGAGCAGATGCAGCAACAAAACGGCAACGCCAGTGAAGAGACTGCCACCCACCTGCTGGCCACCAACCTGCCCGCCTTTCGCCACCTGCCGGTGATGAGTGACGAAGACGGTAACCCCGACGACAACCGCGCCACCTACACCCTCAACCCCGAACCCGATATCCAGGTGCCGGTCACCACCCCCAACGGCAGCTGGAACACCCCCATGCTGCGCTACAACGGCTCGGTATTGCCCCCCGTCATTCGTGCCAACCGCGGCGACGAGATGACCCTGCCGGTCACCAATAATCTTAACGACATGACCACCGTCCACTGGCACGGCTTCAAAATCCCCGGTGACCAGGACGGCGGGCCGGACTTCCCCATCCTCGCCGGCGAGTCCCGCACCTACAACTTCACCATCAACCAGCCTGCCGCCTCGCTCTGGTTCCACCCCCACCCTCACGAGAAGACGGGCGAGCAGGTCTACCATGGTCTGGCCGGCATCTTTTTGGTGGATGACGACATTAACCGCCAACTGGAGACGGACAAACAGCTCCCCGCCAGAGACTACGACATTCCACTGCTGATTCAGGATCGCCGTTTTCAGGCGGAGAACGCCGGCGTGCGCGAGCTGGCCTATATGAGCCGTGACGAAGATGTCGATGGCAACCTGGGCAACGTCGTACTGGTCAACGGTGTCCAGCTGCCACGCCTTGAGGTAGAGAGCCGCCAGTATCGCTTCCGCGTCTACAACACCTCCAACGCCCGGACGATGGATATCGCACTCAGCGACGGTGCCACCTTCCACGTCATCGGCACCGATGGTGGTCTACTGCCTGAACCCGTGGCCACAGACCACATCCTGCTGGGTGCCGCCGAGCGCGCCGAAATCGTCATCGACTTTGGCAACTACAGTGTCGATGACAAAGTGATGCTGATCAGCCGTGAATTCAACGGCAGCCCCATGATGGGCATGAACAGCATGAGCGGCATGGAAGGCATGGGAAATATGGGAGCCATGGAGAACATGACGACCCGAATGGCCCACGGTTCTGGTGACATGGGTTCCGGCGATATGAGCTCTGGCGGCATGGGCGGCATGGGTGCAGGCAGCATGGCCGACATGATATTCAACGGTCAGCGTTTCGATCTCATGCGCTTCGATATCACAACCGCCGTTACCGACGACGTCACACTCTATACCCGCCTGCCGGACCAGGCAGACATTCACACCCGCCTGGGCGAAGCTGATGCCACGCAGCACCGAAGCTTCGTGATGTCCATGGGCATGGGTGAGATGAGCGGCGGCGGTATGAGCTTTCTCATCAATGGCAAAACGTTCAGCATGGACAGAATCGACGAAGTAGTCGAGGCCAACGCCACAGAGATATGGACCATCAGCAACACCTCTCCCATGGCGCACCCCTTCCATGCCCATGCGATCCAGTGGCAGATTCTCGATCGCAACAACCAACCCGCCAGCGGTGTGGACCTGGGCTGGAAAGACACCGTGCTGGTTCAGCCAGGCGAAAGCGTACGCTTCATCGGCCGCTTTGACCCGGCCATCAACAGCGGGAAATACATGTACCACTGCCATATTCTTGAGCACGAAGATGCCGGGATGATGGGCACTTTTGAGGTAAGATAGTTCATTGTAGACAGCCCCGAACTATCCTCACCCAGGGAACAGTATCTGCCGGTACTGTTCCCTTTTTTATTGCTTGCCAAGCCTATTATTCATTGCCCCAATACTCTCGATTTCGGCTGACTGGAACACAAATTCGCATCCAGGCAATCCAGCACTGTCTTTGGCGCCATGCAACCGTTTAGTGAGCACCCGATAGCGCTTGATATTCCGTACGTTTAGTCGTACGCTATTCCGAGGAGGTATTTATCATGACTATTTTGAATGCTACAGAAGCTCGATCTAAGCTATACACGCTCATAGATGAGACTGCAAAAACCCATCAACCAATTGTAATTACAGGGAAAAGAGGGAACGCTGTTCTGGTGTCTGAAGAAGATTGGAACTCTATTGCGGAAACGCTTCATCTGCTCTCTGTTCCTGGAATGAGAGAGTCAATAAAAGAGGGAATGAAGGAAGACCTGTCAGAGTGTTCTAAGGAGCTTGATTGGTGAGTTGGGAGCTTTTGTACACGAAACAGGCACAAAAAGATGCAAAGAAGTTGTCAGCATCAGGGTTAAAGCAAAAGGCCCAATCACTTCTAGAAGTTATTAGAGAAGACCCCCATCAGAACCCACCTCCTTATGAAAAATTGGTGGGTGACTTATCTGGCGCATGCTCAAGAAGAATTAATATTCAACATAGGCTTGTCTACCAAATTTACGACGACGAGCATACTGTAAAAGTTCTTAGATTGTGGTCGCACTACGAATAAAAATTGAACATAACAAAAGCGTTCAACTCGTCCATAATGGACTACCCGGGTCAGGCAACCAGCCGAAATATAGCACCGCCCCGGCACCCAACAGCTGTAATTGACCCGAACTATCCTCATCCAGGGAACAGTATCTACGGGTACTGTTCCCTTTTTTTACTCCGAACCACGCGGGGAGCAATCCGTGCTCCGCCCATCTTCGTCAGCAGATTCACTGCGCCGCAATCCCAACGACAATAGCGCGGCCAATAGCACAAAAACCGCTGACCACCACAGGCAGCCAACAAGCCCCTGCGTCTGATAGACCCAGCCTGACAACACCGTACCGGCCAGCCGGCCGCCGGCATTGGCCATGTAGTAAAACCCCACATTCATCGACACCTTGTCGTGCCCGGACCAGGCCACGATCAGGTAGGAGTGCACGGCAGAGTTGATGGCAAAGACCGCACCGAAAACAAACAGCCCGATGATAATGACCCGGTTCGGTTCCATCCCCTGTTGCAAGGCCAGCGCAATGGCCACAGGGATGATTAGCAGTCCAAATGCCCACCCTTTGGCCGTCGTTTCACTGGGGTGGCGACCGCGTAAAATCAACGGCGCACACGACTGAATGATGCCGTAAAAGATAACCCACAGCGCCAGAAAGGCACCCACCTCGCTAAAGCGCCAGCCCAGCACCGAGAAGAGAAACACCGGCAACCCCACGACAAACCAGATATCCCGCGCACCAAAGAGGAAAAAACGTGCTGCAGACAACCAGTTGATGGCCGCGCTATTGGAGAATAGCTGAGTAAACTTCGGCTTGGCTTTCGTTTTACCCATCCCCTGGGGCAACAGCACGGCGGTGACAATCAACACCGCCAGCAACCCGGCTGCCAGGATCAGCAGCGCACCCCGAAAACCAATGTATTCCAACAGCACCGCACCCAGAAAAAAACCCACACCCTTAAGCGCATTCTTTGAGCCGGTGAGCAGCGCCACCCACTTGAACAGCCGCGAATCGGCCTCCCTGGGCACCAGCAGCTTCACCCCCGCCTTGGCAGACATTTTATTCAGGTCCTTGGCGACACCCGACAGAGCCTGTGCCAACATAACGTAAGCCACACTGAGCCAGGCCTCCGGCACGGCCAGCATCGCCAGCGCCACCACCTGCAACCCCATCCCGATGTGCATGGTGAGGTTGAGGCCAATACGTGCCCCCAGCCACCCCCCGACCAGATTGGTGACGATGCCAAAGAACTCGTAGAAGAGAAACAGCATCGCCACTTCAAACGGCGAGTAACCCAGCTGGTGGAAGTAGAGCACCACCAACATGCGAATAGCGCCGTCGGTCAGGGTAAACGCCCAGTAACCGCCGGTAATCAGCAGATAATTTCGTAGGCCGGGCTGCATAACTAAAGGCTACGCGCCACCTTGGCGGCCAACTCCATCATGCGATTCACGTAACCCCATTCGTTGTCGTACCAGGCGTAGACCTTTACCTGGGTTTCGTTGACCACCAGGGTGGAGAGTGCATCGATCACGGAGGAACGTGGATCGTTAAGATAATCGACCGATACCAGCGGCCGCTCTTCATAGCCGAGAATACCTTTCAGCTCCGTCTCTGCTGCGGCCTTGAAATAGCCGTTGACCTCCTCTGCCGTCACCGGCCGCGAGGCTTCAAACACAAAATCGGTCAGTGATGCATTGAGCAGTGGCACCCGCACCGCGTGGCCGTTCAACTTGCCCGCCAGTTCGGGAAATATTTTGGTAATAGCCCTGGCTGAACCGGTGGAGGTGGGAATCAGCGAATTGCCGCAAGCACGTGCACGGCGCAGATCCTTATGCCCTTTATCAACGATGGTCTGGGTATTGGTTATGTCGTGGATCGTTGTCATGCAGCCATGCTTGATTCCCACCTTTTCCTGCATCACCTTAACCACAGGGGCAAGACAGTTGGTGGTGCAGGAGGCAGCGGTTAGCAGGTGGTTGACGGCCGGGTCGTACTGCGCGTCGTTAATACCGTAAACGATATTGAGCGCCCCATCGGTGGGAGCCGCCACAATCACCTTTTTCACACCCTGATCAAAATAGCCCTGCAATAATTGCGGCGTTTTATGGTGCTTGCCCGTGGCCTCGATGACGATGTCGCAATCAGACCAGTCGGTCTCACCAATGGTGGCGTTGGAGGTGTAGGACAACGCACGTTGATCGATGAGCATCCTGCCATCCTCCGCCCCGGTATCGCGGGACCAGGTGCCGTGTACGGAATCAAATTTAAGCAGATGGGCGGAACCTACCGCATCGGTGGCTATCTCGTTGATACGGGTGATGTCGTACTCTGACCTGTCCCAGCCCGCTCTCAAGCCGAGCCGCCCCATACGACCAAACCCGTTGATACCTACTCGAACCATTCTCACTCACTCCTTACCGCATATCCGCGTAAACAGATATATTAAGTTATAAAAAAAGCCGGACGTTACCGACATGTTTGCCCCGCCTCTATTCCAGGATAGGAAGAAGCAGCGCCTTGAACCCTCAGCAGCAAGTCTCTTCCCGCGTTGCCAATGTCAACCTGGCCACATCGGCCTGCATCTCTTCGTTGTCTTCACCACACTGACGAATATGCTCAAACAACGGCTCGCAACAACACGCCACGATGCGATAGTGAACCCAAACCCCCTCACGCCGCGTCGACACCAGGCCGTTGTTGCGCAGATAGGCCAGATGGCGCGATACAACGCTCTGGGAGAGCCCCAGGGTCTCCACCAGGTCACATACACACAGCTCACCTCTCTCCAGCAACAGGTAGACGATCCGCAACCGAACCGGTTCGGAGAGTGTTTTAAACAGTGCCGCGAGAGATTGTGTATCCATGCGCTCTATTATATTTGCTTATCCAAATATAGCAAACCGTAACTATAACTATCGTCTTGCTCTGCTGCTTCTACTTCTTTCTTGAGAAATATTTTACGCCTTCAAGTTTCTCAAAGTCACAGTCTTGCGTCCAAACCAACGCATCAAACTTTTGTGCTGTCGCATAAATAATACTGTCCGCCAACGGCAGTTTGAACTCGATACCATAGTGGGCTGCGTTTATAGCCAACGAACCATCTAGTGGCACAACGTTACCTTGCTCCATATGGGCTATACATTCCAGCGCTAAGTCTTCACCCCGTTGCCGTAAAATACACTTAAAGACCTCAGTGATTGTTATGCTCGGGACAATTAACTTTTCAATATTTTCTATTGGCTTGGAGAACGATGTGGCGTTGGCATCGCCTGCAAAATAGGACAGCCAAGCCGAGGAATCTACAACATTCATATACGGTCATCATCCCTGCCAACATCAGTATCAATACCCTTGAGAAGGCCTTTCAGCTTTTTCATTGGTTTTATAGGAATTAGCTCAATACGGTTGCGATAAGTAAGCATTTGTATCTTTTGTCCAGACACAATACCCATTGATTCTCGCACTTCTTTTGGGATAACTACTTGATATTTAGGGGAAACTGTAACAGCCAGCATATTAACGCCTCATCGATAAGCCAGTGGTATTACTCTAGATCTATCGATGATATATGTCAAACATGTAACGCCTAGTGGTCCATGCGGGAAGTTCTGTTACTTAAGGAGCACAGTGAGAAGGTGCAGATCAAGGCGGCAAAACGCTGGAATGGTGGTTCCATTTCGAGTTTTGCCAACACAGAGCTGTACCTTCTCACGAGGCGAACAGTTACATAATTTTCCGCATGGACCACTAGGCTCAGGAGCAGCAAAAAAATTACGCAGAGCCGTTATTGAGGCTATCGCAGTGCTGTCTCCACCACGCTGCTGGGCTGGGGCTGGGACTGAAACAGGCACCCGCGCAGCCGTCCCTACTTGACCCGTTGCCGTAACCAGGCCCCCAGGCGGTCAACCAGGGTCACCATCAAAAGAATCAACAACAGAATGGCGCTGACCTCGTCGTAATTCATCAGCCGCAGAGAACTCATCAGCTCAAAGCCTATGCCGCCCGCCCCCACCATGCCCATCACCGTGGAGGCGCGAAAATTGTATTCCCAACGATAGAGAGCAACGTCACAGACCTGCGGAACCACCTGCGGCACTACCCCGTGGATAATGACCTGAAACGGCGTGGCCCCCGTGGCACGAATGGCATCCAGCACCGCCTCGTCAGCGTGTTCGATGGTCTCGGCGATGAACTTGCCCACCATGCCGATGGAGTGAAACGCCAACGCCAACACACCGGGCAGCACGCCAAACCCCACAGCGGCGACAAACAGAATCCCCATAATCAACTCGGGTATGGAACGAAACAGGTTGAGCACGCCCCGCACCAGCTGATAGACCAGCGGGTGCGGCGTGGTGTTACGCGCCGCCAACACCCCCAGCGGCAACGCCATCAAAATCGCCAGCGCGGTGCCCGTCACGCTCATGGCGAGGGTGTCGATCAGGGGCCGAAGCCAGCTCTGCCAGTCACTGAAATCGGGGGGCATGCTTTCAGCAAAGATAATAAAG
>JALTMR010000469.1 GCA_027001525.1 Gammaproteobacteria bacterium | reverse complement strand
AGTTTGACGCCTCAACCAACACCAGCGACAAAGACCTGTGGGTGAAAGTCTTCACCACCTCGGATGCCGCACTCGATGGCTTTGCCGACAAGCCGGACAACGAGGATGCCCCCAAGGCCTGTGAAGTCAGAAACGCCAATCAGGGCGGCTTTGGCCTCTACTGTCCGCAAGAGAGCGGCTTTCCTGCCCGGGTGGGCGAGCTGATTGCCACACTGACCGACGACAACCCCAACGTTTGGGCGCTGGGCACCGTCCGCTGGATGAAGATCAACGACAAGCAGTGCTTCGAGATGGGCATCAAACTGCTCTCGGAAGATGCCACCGCCGTGGCGACAAAAGCAATCCAGGGTATCGGCAAAGGCAGCGAGTATTACCGCGGACTGCTGCTTCCCGACATGGACCCCACCGCTTACCCCACCACCCTCATCACACCGGCTGCCGTCTATGACGTTGGCACGGTACTGCTGATGGCAATGAAAAAACAGCTCATCTACGTCAAGCTGACCAGGCAGCTGGACTCCTCCAGCGCCTTCTCTCACTACCAGTTCGATATCGTCGCCCCCCCTGAAGAAGCCCGCAGCCAGGCCGATAACCATCGGGACGACGTCGTTTCACGCAACTTGTTCCGCTAACTTACAGGAGGTAAGCCGACATGACCGACATGCCGATTCTCAAGAACGATGACCCCGCCTATCGCATGATCCGTGACGGCAGCATCGAAGAATTTAACGCCCACAAGGCAGGCGGAGGGGAAGTGGATCTCAAAGGGTGTGATTTTCGTGGCGTTGACCTCAAAGGCATCGATGCCAGCGGACTCGACATGCGCGACTGCTACTTCCGCCAGGCCGATCTGCGCGGCATCGACTTCAGCCAAACCAACCTCGAAGGCAGCAGCATTAACAGCGCCAAAATCTCCGGCACCTTCTTTCCCAAAGAGCTGACGGCAGACGAGCTGGAACTCTCGTTGGTACACGGCACCCGCATGCGTTACGCCAAAGTACTGGTCATCAATAAAGCAGCGCAAAAAAGCTAGGCCGGATTATTTCCGGGCTAGGCCGGATCGACACCCCCAGCTGGTGACAAGCGGGGCAGTATCTCTTCCACCACCTCCCCTAACCTGCTCAGTGACGGATAGTCACCACACACTGCCGCCACATAATTCAGAGTAAGGGGAATATCGCCGAGATACCCCGGCTTGCCATCACGATGGTTCAAACGGGAAAAAATACCCGCGGCCTTAAGATGGCGCTGCACCCCCATCAGATCAAACCAGCGCAAGAGCTGCTCAAACCCGACACCGGGGCAGAGCCCCGCCTCTGCAGCGCTATTGAAATAGCCCCGAACCCACCCCACCACACGCTCACGGGGCCAGGCGATGTAGCAATCCTTCAGCAAAGAAACCAAATCGTAGGTCAGCGGCCCAACCACCGCGTCCTGAAAATCCAGCACGCCCGGATTCCGCTCCGCCGTCACCATCAAATTCCGCGAGTGGTAATCCCGATGCACCCAGACCAGGGGCTGCGCCAGCGCTTGCGTGGCCAGCCACTCGTACTCCGCATGCAGTGACATCGCCACCGCTTGATCGAGCCCCAAATGACGCATCAGCAACCACTGCGAAAAAAGCTGCATTTCATCGAGCAGAAGCTCGCGACTGTAGTGCGGCAGCATCGAAGACGTCACCGGGCCGTGCTGCTGCAATCGCACCAAGGCCTCTATGGCATCGCCATAAAGCCGGTCGGCCGTATCCTCACTTAATGCCTGAAGGTACTGTTCATTGCCCAGGTCAGACAGCAACATCAGCCCCTGCGCCAAATCAAGTGACAGCACCTTGGGCACGTTGAGGCCAAAGCCGTTCAGGGCCTGGGCAACGGCCACAAAGGGGCGGCAATCCTCCTTTTCCGGCGGCGCATCCATCACGATGAAGCGCTCACCAGCGTCCGTCACCACACGAAAGTAGCGTCTAAAACTGGCATCCGCCGACGCCGGAGCAATACGAAACCCGGCGCAGTTCAACGCCCCGCCCTTTAGCCACGCCTCTACCAGCGCCAAGCGCGCATCACTCACACCGACACCTCACTTGCAGACTGACGACGAAACAACCGAATTACCCAGCCGCGCAGATCATCCGCAATCAGGTAAAAACAGGGTAAAACCACCAAGATCAACACCGTTGCAAACAGTAACCCAAAGCCGAGGCTTATCGCCATGGGCGACAGAAATGCCGCCTGGCCGGTGGCGAAAAAGATCAGCGGCGAGACGCCGAGAAAGGTGGTGACACTAGTGAGCAGAATAGGCCGCACCCGCACCCGGCCCGCCTCGACCACCGCTTCCAGCCGATCCCAACCCTCGCTGCGCAGGCGCTTGGCGAAATCGATGAGAATCAGCGAATCGTTGACAACGATGCCCGACAGCGCCAGAAACCCCAGCACCGAAAGAAACTGCAAATGGTGCCCCGTCACCACATGGCCGAAGACCACACCGATAAAGCCGAAAGGGATGGAGACCATCACCACCACCGGATCGAGCAAGGAGCGAAACAGTGCCGCCAAAATGAAGAAGATGATGCACAGGGCAATCAACAGCGCCCGTTTCATATCCTCCATCGACTCGGAAGTCTCGCGCTTCTGACCCAGGAAAACCAGCTCATAGCCCGGCAGGCGTTTCTCCAGATCGGCAAACGCCTGTGCCACCTGCTCCGTCACCTCCAGCGGTGTGGTGACCGCACTGTCCACCTCCGCCGTCACCGTGGCCAGTCGCCGGCCATCGCGGTGCTGCACGGCGCTGTAGCCGCGGCTTATCCTGATATCAGTCACATCCGCAAGGTAGACGGCCCCGCCCCCCGGCAAGGCGATACGCAACTGTTCAAAACTCTGCGTCTGTTCACGCACAGCCTGGGGGTAGATCAGCCGCACGGGAATACGCTCGTCCCCCCGCGTCACATGCAACACCTCCAGCCCCTGAAAACCGGTGCGCACCGCCTCAGCCACCTGCATCTGGGTCAGCCCCAGCTGGCGACCGCGCTCATTGAGCAGATACTGATACTCCAGCTTGCCCGGCTCCAGGTCCTGACTGACATCGTGAACACCGGGCAGGCGCTGGAGAAAGTCAGCCACCAGCTCACTCTGGGCCTTGAGCACCTCCATGCTCTCGCCACCGATACCCACTTCGATATCGGCCCCCGCCGGTCCGCCCTGGGGCCGCAAAATGGAGAAACGCTGAATGCCGGGCACCTCGCTGAGGCGACTCCGAATATCGTTGATCACCGCCTCTGTGGTGCGTTCACGCTCGCCACCCCAGGCAAACTTGAGGCTCACCAGCGGCGTCACCCAGTGTTCGATAAAACCTTCCGGCTTGCGCTGCTTGAGATCGACAATGAACTGGATGTATTTGCTATCAAATTTAACCGTATTGAAATCGACAAAGGTCACGCCGACATTGGTCAGCAAGCTGGCCAGCTCATGCTCCCCAAGCCGCCCTTGAATCGCCGCCTCCAGACGCGCCGCCAGCCGCCCCGTCTCCTCCAGGCTATAGGTATTGGGTGCCTCAACGTTGATGAAAAACTGCCCCGATTCCACATGGCCGAAGAGCTGAAACGGCACCCGCGTCGCGGCAAAGACCATGACCAGCACCAGCACTCCCACCGTTGCCGCCGCCATAAAATAACGATTCGCCACCGACCAGCGCAGCAACCCCACATAACGCGTCAGCCCCTTGCGCCAGCGGCCAGATTCGACCTTGCTTCTCGGCTTCACCTTTAACATCTCGGCCGCATGGGAGGGCAGCACGGCGTAGGCCTCCCACAGCGAGCCGATCAGGGCAAAGCTCACCACCACCGGAATCACAGCGACAAAGGCCCCCATCGTCCCGCCAATAGCCAATACGGGCAAAAAGGCGGCGATGGTCGTGGCGGTAGAGGCCAGCACGGGCCAGAAGACCTCCCTGGTCCCCACCAGCGCCGCCTCTTTGGCCGGCTTGCCCATCTCCATGTGGCGATAGATGTTCTCGGTGACGATGATGGCATCATCCACAATCATCCCCAGCGCGATGAGAAAGGCAAACAGCGACACCATATTGATGCTGTGACCGAGGTAGTTCATCGCGATGATGGAGACGAGAAAGGAGACGGGAATCCCCAGCGCGGTGATCAGGGCGATGCGAAAATTGAGAAACAGATAGAGCGACAGCAACACCAGCACCAGCCCCACCGCAGCGGAGGATTTCACGGTCTCCAGACGATTCTTCACATAGATGGACAGATCACTGAAAACGCCGGCATGGATGGTGGGGGGCAACGTCTGCTGCAGCTCATCTGCAAAAGCCCGCACCCGCTGGGAAACCTCAATGGTGGAGGCCTCCGAGGTTTTGTTCACCGTCAAATTGACCGAGGGCTGGCCATTGAAGCGGGCCAGGGTTTTGGCCTCTTCGTAACGCAGCTCCAGCGTCGCCACCTGCCCCAGGCGCAGCAGCCCACCGCGCTCGTTATGGCGTAGCGCAATCTGCGCCACAGCCTCCGGCGTCGGCGGCACCCCCTCGCCCCGAAGAATCACATCCCCCTCGGTGGCGTTGATGGTGCCGCCGGGCAACTCGGCCATGTTGCGCCGCAGCGCCTGACTGATTTCGTCCAGCGTCACCCCCATGGCGGCCAGCTGCTGCGGCTCGACCACCACCCACAGCTCCCACTCACGCACCCCGGTCAGCGGCGCACTGGCCACCCCCGGAATTTTCAACAACCGGCGCTTGATCTCATCCGCCTTGTCGTAGAGCACCTGATCGACCACATCACCATAAAGCGCCAGACTGATCACCGGGAAACGGGTCTGCATCCGCCGCACCTCCGGCCGCTCGGCCAGACTGGGCAGATCCGTCACCCGATCCACCGCGCTGCGGGCATCATCAATAAAGGCGCTGACGTCCGTCCCCGGCTTGAGCTTGATCAGCACATTGGAGAGCCCCTCCGAGGAGGTTGAGAGAATGGTGTCGATATCGGCCAGGCCATCGAACTGCTCCTCCACCGGCACCGTCACCAGTCGCTCCACCTCCTCCGGTGACGCGCCGGCAAATTCGGTCACGATGCGCACCCGGTCCAGCTCGATGAGGGGAAACATCTCCTGCGGCATCGACTTCCACGACAACACGCCGGCGACCAGAATAATCACCAACATCAGGTTGGCGATGAGCGGGTTGTTGATAGCGTAGCGAATCAGCGGCATCAGTAGTCCACCACCACATCTTCAGTCAGTGCAGCGGCGTCGCGGGCGACCACCCGGTCCCCCACGCTCAGGCCGGAGAGCACCACCTGCTGGCCGTTCTGGCGGCCGCCCAGAATCAGCTCATGACGATGCAGGCGGTTGCCATCCACCGTAAAGGCGAAGGTGTGGCCTTCGTCCCGCACCACCGCCGTCACCGGCACCACAACGACATCTTTCTGCGCCACCAGCGGCAACGTAACACGCGCCAGCGCCCCCGGAAGCAGCCCCGGATTGGCCAACCGCACCCGCACTTCGTGGGTAAACGTCGTGGCAACCGGGTTAGGCTGAATCGCCACCAGTTCGCCCGCCACAAAATGGTCACCCGCCGCCACCTGCACGGTCTGGCCGATGGTCAACGCAGCGGCTGTGGTGCCGTCCACCTCGATGTAGAGATCCAGAAACCGGGCATCGATCAGCTCCACCGCTTTCTGGTTGAGGTTGACCCGATCCCCCACATCCACCATCACCGCATTCACCACCCCGGCAAACGAGGCCTTGAGTTCGGTACGTTGCAGATTGCGCTGGGCCCGGTTCAACACCACCTGTTGCAGGTCAAGGCGCGCCCGGGCGGTGTCAACGCTGAACTGCAAACGCTCCTCCTCCGCCTGCAACTGAAACAGCTTCTGCCGTGCCGCGTCCAGCGCCGCCCTGGAGGAGAGCGACTCACTACCCAGGCGCTCCTGCCGCGCCACTTCCTGAGCCTGCAACTGGCGATTGCGCTGAGCCAGAGCCAGCAGGTTCCGGTCACGCTCAATCGCCGCCTGCTCCTGCAACAGACGGGCACGGGCCTCGACCACGGCGTCGCGATAGTCTCCACCGTCCAGCCGCAACAACACCTCATCGGCAACCACGGCGCGACCCGGCTCCACCAACCGCGCCACCACCTGGCCCGCCACCTCAAAACGCAGCTCGGCCAACCGCGCCGGGCGCAGGTAGCCACTGACCACCACGGTGGGCTGGAAGTCAGTGGCCTTCACCTCCGCCACCACCACCCGCATGGGGGTCGGCTCAATCAATTTAACCTGGGGTTGCGGCTTGGTTTTCAGTAAGATCGCTGCCGCAACAAAGACGACGAGCAACAGGATCACGGTATACTTGGCAGATATCTTTTTTGCTTGCACAGACAGTCCAGCAATTTGGCACAGGGCGGAAATATACCCGCAGGCAGATTCCAACCGTGTGTTAGAACGAAAAATGAAGTGTCACTTGAGCCCCACCCGACGGCCCACTAACGTTACACCACCGACAACGATATTAGCCAATTTGTTTCAGTCCATTGAAATTTAATAACAATTGCCCAAAAAAAACAGCGCGTTTCGGTGGATTGAGAGCCGCCCTGCTGGCCCTGCTGGGTGGCGCACTGGCGGGCAACACCGCCCTGGCGGCAGAACAGTGGCAGCTCTGTCGCCCCTGGCCCATCAGCCCCCCACCGGCCCAGGCCAGCCCGATGCCGATAGATGCCAACACCCCTGTCACGCTGTTTGCCGACTCGGCCGAGGCCACCGCCCGGCAGGCCTTCAGCCTTCAGGGCAATGTCCTGATCCAGCGCGGCAGTGAGCAACTGGTGGCGGACGAAGCTCACTATGATGAACACAGCGGTCAACTGAACGCCGCAGGCAACATCCGCTTCGACAGCAGCGAATTTACCGCCCTGAGCCACACCGTTGAGATCGATCTCAACAGCAACCTCAGTCTGTTTCGGGACAATGAATATTTCATCCCCCGGCGCCATACCCGCGGCACCAGCCAGACCATAGAACAGAGCGGCAATGACCTCACCGTGCTCAAAAGCGCCAGCATCACCACCTGCGACCCCGGCGACAAGGGCTGGGCCATTCGCGGCAGCACCATCAAGCTCAACCACGCCGACGGCATCGGCAGCGTCTACAATGCCCGCGTCTCGTTTCTGGGGGTGCCGTTTATCTACATCCCCTACCTGCGCTTTCCCATTACCGGCGAGCGCACCTCCGGCCTGCTGGCCCCGAGTTTTGGCAGCTCCTCCAGCGGCGGCACGGAGTTGGCGCTGCCCTACTACTGGAATATCCACCCCCAGCTCGACGCCACCATTACGCCTCACAACTACACCAGGCGGGGGCTGAAATGGGACACCGAAGTGCGCTACCTGAGCCCACTGGGCACCAGCAAGCTCAACACTGAAGTGATCAACGATGACGTTTATGGTGCCAAACGCGAACTCTACCGCTTCGAACACCAGGGCAGCTTTGCCAACGGCTGGAGCGCCGACGTGCGTTATGCCAAGGTCTCGGATCAGAACTACTTTTCCGATTTCGGCAACTCCCTCGCCACCACCTCGGTCACCCACCTGGAGCGCCACGCCCGGCTTGACTACAACTTCGCCAACGGCAGCCTCATGTTGCGGGCGCAGGACTACCAGACCCTCAACGACGCCATTCCCGAAAGCAGCCGCCCCTACCGCCGCCTGCCCCAGATCACTTTCGACTACGATCAGCCCCAGGGTGACGGCCGGCTACGCTACGGCGTCGAGAGCGAATGGGTGCGGTTCCAGCGCAGCGACCGGCTGATGGCCAACCGTCTCGACATTCAGCCCTACGTCAGCCTCCCTTTCGAGCGTCAGGCCGGCTTCATCATCCCCAAACTCAGCGGCCGCTACACCAGCTACCAGATCGATGAGAACAGCGCCGCCCTGACGGACTACTCACTGTCGCGCACCCTGCCCACCTTCAGTCTCGACAGCGGCCTGTTTCTCGAACGCGATACAACACTCTTTTCAAAGAAGATGCTCCAGACCCTGGAGCCCCGCCTCTTCTACCTCTACGTCCCCTACCGTGACCAGAGCGACCTGCCCCGCTTCGATACCGGCCTGAGCGGCTTCAGCATGGCCCAGCTGTTTGTGGAGAACCGCTTTAACGGCGCTGACCGGGTGGGGGACACCAACCAGCTCAGCATCGCCCTCACCTCCCGCCTGCTGGAGAGCGACAGCGGCAAGGAACGATTGCGCCTCAGCATGGGTCAAATCGTCTACTTCGAGGATCGCCAGGTCACGCTGAGCGGTAATGAGCTGGACAGTCGCCGCAACTCCGAGGCGATTTTCGAAGCCAAACTGGCGCTGGGGGAGTACGTCAGCCTCAGCTCGGATTTAATCTGGAATACCGAGTATGACCTCATCACCAAGCGCTACCTTAAATTTCAATACAAAAAGGGCCGCAACAAAATCATCAACGTAAGCTACCGCTATCAGGGCAACCACATCACCCTGCCGACGCGCCAGAAGCGCGAGATCGACCTCTCCGCTCTGTGGCCAATCAACCCCAGCTGGAGTATTATTGGCCGCCGCTACCACTCGCTGGAAAACAACCGCACGCTGGAGAAGATGCTCGGCGTGGAGTACGACAGCTGCTGTTGGGCTTTCCGGCTCGTCCGCCGGGCACTGTTTTCCAAAAGCACCACCGACCCCAGTGGCGAGGGTGAACTGCGCTACAGCTGGCTGGCCCAGCTGGAACTCAAAGGCCTGACCAGCATCGGCAAACGCATCGAAGAGATGATGGAGAAGAGCGTTGTTGGCTACTCCTCCGTGCCCTAGGAACGATATAAATGACCACCTACCCACGTTTACTGACACACGGTGCCAGCCTGCTGCTGCTGTTGGCCTCGACAACCGCTGGCGCTGCGCCGCAGCTGCTCGATCGCATTGTCGCTGTCGTCAACAATGAAGCCATCACCGCCACCGAGCTGAAGGCCGAAATCGAGACCATCAAGCTGCAGCTGAACCAGCAACGCGCGCCCATTCCACCTGCAGATATTCTCAAAAAACAGGTGCTGGAACGCCTCATCGGCATCCATCTGCAACTGCAACTGGCCAAGGCCAACAACATCGTTATCGATGAGGACACCCTTAACCGCGCCATTCAGGGCATTGCCGAGCAGAACAACATGTCCCTGCGCCAGTTCCGCAATGTGCTGGAGGGTGACGGCTATGACTTCAACAAATTTCGCCAGGACATCCGCAAAGAGATGATTACCTCGCGCCTGCGCCAACGTCAGATCGACAGCCGCATCAACGTCAGCGACGCCGAGATCGACCAGTTCCTCGCCAGGCAGAAGAGCAGCGACAACGCCAACGACGAGTACCACCTGGCCCACATCCTCATCGCCGTGCCCGAAGCCGCCTCCAGCGACGACATCCAGCAAGCCAAAGCCAAGGCCCAGGCACTGCTGGAAAAGCTGCAACAGGGGGCCGATTTCACCCGCCTGGCACTGAGCGATTCCAGCGGCCAACAGGCGTTATCAGGCGGTGACCTGGGGTGGCGCAAGGCCGGGCAACTGCCAACACTGTTTGCCAATCTGGTGCCGAAAATGAAGGTGGGCGAAGTGAGTCAGCCCATTCGCAGCCCCAGCGGCTACCACATCATCAAACTGCTGGAGCATCGCGGGGGCGCTCAGCATGTGATCACCCAGACCCATGCCCGCCATATTCTGCTACGCCCCAACGCCCTGGCCAGCGAGGAGGATGTGCGCGCCAAACTGCTGGAGCTCAAAGACCGGGCCGAGCGCGGTGACGACTTTGGCCAACTGGCCCAGGCCCACTCGGAAGACAAGGCCTCCGCCATCAATGGCGGTGACCTCGGTTGGGCCAGCCCCGGCGTCATGGTGCCGCAGTTTGAACAGGTCATGGCCGAGACGCCGATCAACGCCATCAGTGAACCCTTCCAGACCCAGTTCGGCTGGCATATTCTGCAAGTGCTGGAGCGTCGTGATTACGACAACACCGAAGAGTTCAAGCGCAACAACGCCCGCCGGCAGCTGATTGAGCGCAAGGTAGCGGAGGAGCAGGAGATCTGGCTGCGCCGCCTGCGCGACGAGGCTTATGTGGAGATCCGCCTCGACAACGACACCCCGTCGTGAGCGAGACGATCCACCGCATTGCCGTCACCCCCGGTGAGCCGGCAGGTATCGGCCCCGACCTGATCGTCAGCCTGGCCCAACAGCCGCTGGATGCCGAAGTCGTCGCCATTGCCGACCCGGAACTGCTGCGCCAGCGGGCCGAGGCACTGGGCATTGAGCTGACCTTGACCACGCTGGACCCGCAACAGCCCCCGCAACGGAGCCGGCCCGGCACGCTACGGATTCACCCCATCGCGCTGAAGCAGCCCGCCAGCGCCGGCCGCCTCGCCCCGGCCAACGCCGCCTACGTGCTGGAGACCCTGAGTCACGCCACCGCAGGTTGCCTTGACGGTCGCTACGCCGCCCTGGTCACCGGCCCGGTACACAAAGGGGTGATCAACGAGGCGGGCGTCCCGTTCAGCGGCCACACCGAGTTTCTGGCAGACCACACCGACACCGATCAGGTGGTGATGATGCTGACCACCGCCGGTCTGCGGGTGGCGCTGGCCACCACCCACCTGCCTCTGCGCGAGGT
>JALTMR010000468.1 GCA_027001525.1 Gammaproteobacteria bacterium | reverse complement strand
ATATCCCCGTGCCCATCGACAGCTGGGAGCGTTTTGATCAGCTTTTTGCCTGGAACGAACGGCCATACGGCACAAACGTCGTGGGGGCCACCTACCTGGGGGCCGCCGTGCGCTCCTTTTTTGCCCAGGGCGGGCGCAGGTGTTTTGTGATTCGCCGGGGGGATGCGCTGGCCTACGATGCTGATCGCAGCCGTCGCGATGCGGCGTTACGTGATCTCATTCCCCGCGCCACTGTGGCACGTTATCGCCGGGCTGACTGGCACGGGTTGCACCACCTCTGGGGCCTGGCGGAGGTCTCTTTTGTCGCCTTCCCCGATCTGGCAGAACTGGCCGCCGATGTTGTGGCTGAAGTTGCCCCTGCCGTGGTGGCCGAGGCCCCGCCGGTGGGCTTTGTCGAGTGTTCTCGGGGCGATGTGCCCGAGGGGCGTGAAAAACGGGTGGTGCAACTGCCGGCTCCCCGCTGCGATGCGGCAGCCTATGGTCGTTGGCGCACGGCTGTGCACCGGGCTTCCTTATGGCTGTCGGATCATCGCCGCGACGTTCAACTCCTTGGCACACTGCCACTGCCGGATGCCCGGGGTGAGGCGGCCTCCGATCCGCTCGCTTTTATGCACCGGCAGGGATGGTTGAGCCAGGCCATCGGCCCCCACAGCTGCCCGGCGGATAGCGCCGCCTTGAGCGATCTGGAGAAATCGGCCTGTAGCCTGGCCAGTGCTTTTTTGCAATTGAGCTTTCCCTGGCTTCGCACTCAATACAGCGGTGATCTCCCCGGTGACGTGGAGCCGGCGGAGGGTGTACTGGCCGGGTTGCTGGCTCGCAACGCACTGATGCGCGGCAGCTTTCGAAATGCCAGCGCTCTGGCCACTGAGGGGGTGGTCGATCAGCTTCCCCGGCTGTCGCGGGCGCAGCGCTTTGGTCTTAACACCGCAGCGCCGCAGCAGGCTTCCCCCCGATCACCTCTGATCGACCGTCTCTCCCTCTTCGGTACAACTCCGGAGGGGATCCGGCTGTTGTCGGATGTCACCACCAGCAACGAGGCGAGTTATCGCCAGGCAGCCATCAATCGCACCATCGCTCTGGTGATGCGTGCGGCACGGGGGATTGGCGAGGAGTCTGTGTTTGAGACCTCCGGTGAACGTTTGTGGACCCGGGTGGCCACCCGTCTGGAGGATGTGCTGGGCACGTTGCAACAGGTCGGTGCCCTGGCCGGAAAGCGGCCCCAAAATGCTTATCAGGTGCGCTGTGATCGAAGCACCATGAGCCAGCAGGATATCGACGCCGGGCGCGTCATCGTTCACGTACTGATTCGTCCTGCGGCCAGCATCGAAACCCTGCGTATCCAGCTGGCCCTGAGTGACAGCGGTGGCGTCTCCCTTGCCGCCATTGGAATGGAGGCCGCATGAGCAAAGACTACCCATTGCAGGGCTTTCGTTATCAGGTCGATTTCAAAGAGCAGATGCTTACCAGTGGCAGCGAAGGCGGGGAGGTGGTGCTGTGCCGCGGGGCCTTCTCCGAGTGCACCGGGCTGGAGGTCACCATGGAGCCCAAGGTCATTAAAGAGGGTGGGCGTAACTGGGGCGCGGCTCAGCGCACGGGCAATATCAATTTCAGCACCGTGGTACTCAAACGTGGCATCACCGCCAGTCAGGATCTGTGGAAGTGGTTCAACCTGGTGGGGCAGGGGGCCTATGCCCAGCGCCTCAATGTCACCATCACCGTATTTGATATCAGCGGCAAGGGTCTCTTTTCCTGGACACTGCTCAGGGCCTTGCCCATCAAATTCAAAGCGCCCGATCTCAATGCCACCAACAGTGAGGTGGCCATTGAGGAGCTGCACCTGGCGCACGAAGGGCTGGACTCCGGCGCTGCTGCGGTAAAAACCCTGAGCGGGGAGGCGTAGCCGATGGCGACGACCAAAGCCAGCTTCAACGTTCGTGGAGCCAACGGCCGTAGCGGCAATACGCCCATCCCGGTGCATTTCAATCCCGAGTCGTTGCAGTACGTCATCACCAATAACCTCAGGAACACCGGCTCGGGCAACGCCACCAAGCAACATGTCAGCGAGAGCACCGGCAAGCTGACCATGGAGCTGATCTATGACACCACCGACACCGGTGAGGATGTGCGCCTGCACACCATCAAGGTGGCCAAATTCATGGAGCCCAGGGGCAGCGAGAAAACGCCGCCTGTGGTGGAGTTCGAGTGGGGGCTGTACACCTTCGCGGGCATGGTGGAGTCCTACAAGGAGAAACTCGACTATTTCTCCTCGGATGGCGTGCCGCTGCGAGCGGTGGTCAATCTCACCCTCTCCAGTCAGGACAAGGTCTTCGAGGGGGGCTCTACAGACCGCAGCGCAGCAACGAATGGTTCATTGGCCGGCGACGAGGAGAGGGGCGTGCAGACAGCCGCCCCCGGCGATGATGATGGCCGCGGCGTCACCCAAACCGCCACCCAGGGGGGTAACCCCGCTGCAGCGCGTGATATTGCCGCCCAGAACGGTCTGGAGAGCATGCGCTTTCCCGCCACCCCCCGGCTCAATGTCAGCGCATCACCTGCCTTGGGCGGGGTGGCGTCCCTGGCAGCCTCGGCGGGCATGTCAGCGCAATCAAAAAACAGTGAATTTTCCCGCCTGCGGAGCGAGGTGGGCGGTCGTGCCGGCCAGGGGCTTGCGCTCGATAATTTTCTCGCCTCCACGGGTACCGCCGGTCTGGGCACGGAACTGGAGGAGGGTTTCTCCCTGGGGGGGCAGGTGGGGTTCCAGGGC
>JALTMR010000467.1 GCA_027001525.1 Gammaproteobacteria bacterium | reverse complement strand
TTTTGTAGATGAAGCGCTGGAGAGTCGTTCCTATGACGACACCGCACTGCCCATCGGCTTTGGGCAGACCATCTCCCAGCCCTACATTGTGGCACGTATGACGGAGTTGCTTATCGAAACGGGGCCTTGCCACAAGGTGCTGGAAATCGGCACTGGCTCGGGTTACCAGGCCGCTATTCTAGGCTTGTTGGTGGACGAGGTTTATAGCGTTGAGCGTATCTCCGGTCTGTTGGTCAAAGCCAGAAAAAGGCTCAGAGAGTTGCAGTTGCATAATGTAAAGGTGAAAGCGGCCGATGGCACCATGGGCTGGCCGGAGAAAGCCCCTTATGATGCCATTATTCTTACCGCAGCCCCCAATGACATTCCCACCGAACTGTACCAGCAACTTGCCTTGGACGGGCGTATGATTGCCCCGGTGGGGGAGGCGGGAGCGCAGGATCTGGTGCTGATTACCAGAACAGAGCAGGGGTTCGATAAAGTCGTTATCGAAAAGGTCAGCTTCGTGCCGTTGTTGCCAGGGTCTCAATAATAATGAAAATATTTTCCGCCATGTATAACATGGCAATCCGCTGGGCGGGTCATCGCCATGCGCCCTGGTTTCTCGGTGGATTGAGTTTTGCCGAATCCTCTTTTTTCCCTATTCCCCCCGATGTCATGTTGGCCCCCATGGCAATGGCCAAACGGCACAAAGCTTGGTATTTCGCCTTCATCACCACCATCGCCTCCGTGTTGGGGGGGCTATTTGGTTATCTGATCGGAATGTTCGCTTTTGACCTGGTTGAGCCGCTACTTCATCAAGCAGGTTATTGGGAGCGGTTCCAAACGGCTCAACACTGGTTCGAAGAGTGGGGCTTCTGGATCGTCTTTATCGCCGGCTTTTCGCCTATTCCCTATAAGGTATTCACCATCTCGGCCGGTACCATCGGCATGGCTTTGGCGCCGTTCTTGATTGCCTCTCTCATTGGCCGGGGAGCACGCTTTTTTCTGGTGGCCGGGTTGATATGGTGGGGCGGTGAAAGGATGGAGACGGCGCTAAAAAAGTATATCGATATCATCGGCGTTGTGGTCATTGTTGTTGCTGTGATTGCCTATTTCTTGCTGCGCTAACGCCGCGGCACCCCGAGGTGGTTTAAGGGGGATTGAACACGCTACGTTAGTTGGCTTATTGTTTGCTCTGAAGAATATTATTAACTCGGGGCGACTGGTTTTTGGCAGATTGATGTGAATAGCGTGCATTTAATAATTCGGCCTTTTCTGTTCGCCATTATGTTGGCTTCGTTTTTGTCGCTGACAGCTTGCGGTACTCATGTTTATCATCAGGTAAAAAAAGGCGATACGCTATATTCGATTAGTTGGCGTTATCACCAAAACTACCAAGACATTGCTCGGTGGAACGCCATTCGGCCACCCTATATTATTCACGACGGCCAATGGCTGAGAGTGGCACCGTCGTCGGCGAAAGAAAATCGTAGTTCGGGCCGGCGGGAAGCGCCCGTAAGGGTGCTCTCTCCCTCTGCCCCTGTCACAGTAAAAGATACATCTTATCCATCACTTTTGCCTGCAAAGCCTGTAGCGATTAAACCTGTTTCTACCCCGCCGGAAAAGCCAATCGATCAAACCGCTCACGTCGCCGTCAGCCGGCCGGAAAAAGTTTCGGTTTCTGCTGCGCGAACGCCGGTGAAATGGCAGTGGCCTGTTAGCGGTGCGGTGCTGGAGGGATACAATGCCAAGCGACCGGGCAAGGCCGGGATTGCAATCGGCGGGGCTCGTGGCAGTTCCGTCAGAGCTGCCGCCGCGGGTAAAGTGGTGTACAGCGGAAATGGCTTAAAAGGCTATGGCAACCTGATCATCATTATGCACAACGAAAAGTATCTAAGCGCCTATGGACTGAATGAAACGCTATTAGTGGGTGAAGGCGACTACGTTGATAGTGGCCAGGCGGTTGCGACCCTGGGCGGTAAAATCCCCGGCCAGGGAGAGCTCTATTTTGAGATTCGGATCGATGGAAAGCCGGCGAATCCGATGCGCTATCTTCCTAAACGCGGTTCGTGATAAGCTGAATTTTATAAAAATAATTTAACGTACGCAGGGTAAGTAGAGAAGGCTGTCAGATTAACATCACTAACAAGCAGTGGGGGCTACATAGTGGTAGATAAAGTGTGTGACAGTTTGGATGATGCGCAGGCCGGTGACGATGTCGCGGTTAAGGAGAAAAAAAGTCCTGCGAAGGCCAAGGCATCGGCCCGTTCTGGCAAAGAGAGTACAGGTGATGCTAAAGGCAGTTGGCGCTCCGTCGAGAGTTCTCTCGATGCCACCCGGTTGTATTTAAATGAGATTGGATATTCACCTTTACTGAGCGCGGAAGAGGAGGTCTATTTTTCCCGCCTGGCACTCAAGGGTGATGAGGCGGCGCGAAAGCGCATGATCGAAAGCAATCTGCGCCTGGTTGTTAAAATCGCCCGCTACTACATGAACCGGGGTCTGGCATTTCTCGATCTTATTGAAGAAGGAAATCTTGGCCTTATTCACGCCGTTGAAAAATTTGATCCCGAGCGTGGATTTCGCTTCTCCACGTATGCCACGTGGTGGATTCGCCAGACCATCGAACGTGCACTCATGAACCAAACCCGAACCATCCGCTTGCCTGTTCATGTGGTTAAACAGATCAACAGCTATCAAAAAACAGCGCGTCGATTGGCGCAGACGCTGGATCACGAGCCCGGTGCTGAAGATGTGGCGAATACACTCGATCTGCCCCTGAAGGATG
>JALTMR010000466.1 GCA_027001525.1 Gammaproteobacteria bacterium | reverse complement strand
TTGCCGGATGAAAATCTCGCGCCTCTGGAGCAGCTGTTGATGGCGCAGGGTGTGCGTCCCGCCACCGGGGGCAACACGCTGTCGCTGTGCGAAACGGGCCAGGCCAGTTATGACGCGCTGGTGGTGCTGATCGAGGGGGCGAAGCGACGCATCGATCTCTGCTTTTTTATCTTTCACCCCGATACGGTGGGGCAGGATATTCTCAATCGCCTGATTCGACGTGCCAGAGAGGGCGTAGCGGTTCATCTGCTGCTCGACGGGGTCGGCTCGCTGCATACCCGTGACCATTTTCTCAAACCACTGGTGCAGGCCGGAGGCCATTTCGCCTTTTTCAACCCGGTACTGCATCGGCCGTTGCGTGGCTATACCAACCTGCGCAACCATCGCAAGCTGGCCGTTTTTGATGATCAAAAAGTATTGGCTGGCGGGGCGAATATCGCGGGTGAATACATGGGGCCGGAGTCACGCCCTGATCGCTGGCGCGATCTGACCTTTGTCATCGAAGGGCCGGCCGTGGCCCATTTTGTTGAGCTGTTCCGGGCCGACTGGTTGTATGCCAGCGGCCGAACACCGGGGCAACCATTTGCCCCGGCCGTGGCGGCCGATGCTGTGCCGGGTGATGTGCGGCTTCAGGTGGTGCCTTCAGGGCCGGACATGCCGGGTGATGCGCTTTACGATGTGTTACTGACGGCGATCTTTGGTGCACGCCAGCGCATCGATCTGGTGACCCCCTATTTCATTCCGGATGACGCCTTGTGCCGTGCCATTATTCTCGCCGTTCATCGGGGGGTGGATGTTCGTATCCTCCTGCCGCGTCGTTCCAACCATCGCCTGGCCGATGCTGCCGGGCGCAGTTACCTGCGCGAGATCCAGCAGGAGGGCGGGCGTGTTCTGCTCTACACCCAGGGCATGGTGCACGCCAAGGCCATGGTGGTTGATGATGAACTGGCCATCGTCGGCTCAGCCAATACGGACATGCGCAGTCTGTTGCTTAACTACGAAGTTGGTGTGTTGATCTCCAGCCCGATGCAGGTGGCCCAGGTGAGCCGTTGGTTGGAGACATTGATGCAGGGGTGTGAAGAGGGTGTCGAAAGTGTGGGAGCCATTGGTGACCTGGGTGAAGGTCTGGCGAGGTTGCTGGCCCCTCAATTGTGACAATAAAAAAGTTTTTTTCACGGAACTTTTTACCAATTTTTCAATTGTAACTTAAGTAGCAGACGGTGAGGAAAAGGCGGGAATAGAATCAGCGGCGATGGGAGTTTTCTCCCCGTTAAACGGATAAAAAATCAAGGAGATTTGCCATGTCTACTCTCGTTACACCATTGAAAATAAAACCACTGTGTGGCGCCGTGCTGGCGGCTGCACTGTTTGCTTCGCTTCCCGCATCGGCTGAGTCTGACAAAGCGCGCATTGTTGCCGAGACGGACATTAAACCCGTGGCCACACTGTCTGCGCAGGAGTCCCAGGCGATGTCACTGGCCGCCGGGCGTATTTTGCTGCATACCGACGATGCACGTATCGCCATTTCCTTGGAAGACAAGGATACGGCCCTGGGTGAAATCGAACAGGGCCTGACGCTGGTCAAACTGATCGAAACAACAATCCCCAAATATAAAGTGACCACCACTATCAGGACCGGTGATACGACTTACACCGATGAGGAAGAGGTGAGCAAGCGCTTCGTGCAGGTATTTAACGAACAGTACATTCAGGACGTGATTGCGCCAGTGGTGCAGGCCAAGGCAGACAGCCTTAAACATCCCGGGCCTGAGGGCGGGGATGTACCGGCGATTGCCGATTACGCCATCTGGAGTCAATCCACCATGAAACTGAATATTGCCCTGGCGGGTGACGCGCTTACGCTGGCCAGGGAGGAGCTGCAAAAAGGTCACTTTGATAACGCAGATGTGGCATTGGCTCTGCTGCAAACAGAAGGCGTGGTGTTTGAATACTCCGCCGTTGAACTTCCGCTAACCGAGGCGGCAGATGACCTGAAACTGGCGCAGCTGGAAGTCAGTGAAGGCAAGACAGATCAGGCCCAGGCGACACTGAAACGGGCCTACGACAACTTGAAAAAGTACGAAGCCATCAGCGGCGAGAGTCGTGCCAAGGAGGTGCGTCAGCTGAACAAGGAGATCAACAAATTAAGCCAGTCACTGGCCAAGGGAGACCACTCCGAGAGCGCGCTTGAAAAGGCCGGCAAGGAGATCTCCTCCTACTGGGATCGCGTTGTGAACTGGTTTAAGTAACCGTTCCACCGTCTGCCGAGGGCGGTCTCGTCAGCCTGGTGCCGGGCGAGGCCGCACCCAGAATGGATAGAGGTGCCCTTTATTATTTGATGAGGAGGAGGGATTCACCATGATTGAAAAACTTCAGCCCGACAAGGGCAAGGTGATCGGTTTCAAACTGAGTGGAAAGTTACACGACGACGATTACAAAGTGCTGGTGCCGGAGCTGGAGGCATTGATTGCACGCGAAGGGAAAATCCGCCTGCTGGTGCAGCTGGAGGACTTTCACGGCTGGGATCTGCACGCTGCCTGGGATGATATTGCCTTCGATATAAAGCACTACCACGATGTGGAGCGCATTGCGCTGGTGGGTGATCCTGGCTGGAACGACTGGATGGTGAAATTGAGCAAACCGTTTACCGCCGCCGAAGTTATCTTCTTTCCTGCGGATGAAATCGATGCCGCGTGGGATTGGTTGTTGGACGAGAAATAGGCCCGGCCTGCACGAGCCTAGTGGTCCATGCGGGAAGTTCTGTTACT
>JALTMR010000465.1 GCA_027001525.1 Gammaproteobacteria bacterium | reverse complement strand
GGCCGACGTACTGGCCGGCAACAAGCCCGATGAAGAGATGCTGCTGCTGGACGTCATCCCCCTCTCTCTGGGGCTGGAGACCATGGGCGGCCTGGTGGAGAAGATCATCCCCCGCAACACCACCATCCCCGTCGCCCGGGCCCAGGAGTTCACCACCTTTAAAGATGGTCAAACCGCCATGAGCGTCCACGTTGTGCAGGGCGAGCGAGAGCTGGTGAGCGATTGCCGCTCCCTGGCCCGTTTTGAGCTGCGGGGCATTCCGCCCATGGTGGCCGGCGCCGCACGCATTCGGGTGACCTTTCAGGTGGACGCCGACGGCCTGCTCAGCGTCACCGCTGAAGAGCAGACCCAGGGCGTCAAGAGCAGCGTTGAAGTCAAACCTTCCTACGGCCTGGCGGATAACGAAATCGAAACCATGCTGCGCGAATCGTTCGACCACGCCGCAGATGACATGGCTGCCCGCGCCCTGCGTGAACAGCAGGTAGAGGCGGACCGGGTGCTGGAGGCACTGGCCGCCGCCATCGCCGCCGATGGCGAGGCGCTGCTCTCCAAAGAGGAGTTTGCCCGGATCGATCAGGCCGCCGCTGCCCTGGGCCAGGCCCGCAACGGCAACGATGGCCAGGCCATTAAAAGAGCAATTGAACAAGTGGACGCGGCCACGGCAGAGTTTGCCGCCCGCCGTATGAATGCCGGTGTACGTCGCGTACTCGCCGGGCAGAAACTGGACGATATTGAGGTTGGTGACCCATGACAAAAGTAATCTTCTTGCCCCATGATGAGCTTTGCCCCGAAGGCCAGGTGGCTGAAGCCGAACCGGGCATGACCGTGCTCGACGTCGCCCTGGCCAACGGCATCGACCTGGAGCACGCCTGTGAAAAATCCTGCGCCTGCACCACCTGCCACGTCGTCGTTCGGGAAGGGTTTGATTCTCTGAGCGAAGCCAGCGAAGACGAAGAAGACATGCTCGACAAAGCCTGGGGCCTGGAGCCCGAATCCCGTCTCGGTTGTCAGGCCGAAGTGGCTGATCAGGATCTGGTGGTAGAGATCCCCAAATACACCATCAACATGGTTTCCGAAAGCCACTAGTGTGGTGTAACGAACAATACGCACATATAGCAAAGTGCTCATCCCCCAGCTGCTAGGCGTGTTTTTGAAGGCATAGCGGGCCTACGTCGAGAAAACACAACAACGCAGATGGGGGATGAGCGCTTTGCCCGGAGGGAACGCCGCAAATTCGCCGCCACTGCGTTGCCGTTCTTGAAAAGGTGGCCGACATTTCCTGCGAACGGCGCCTTGTTGCGACAAATTTGTGACGCTCTATATGCGCGTATTGTTCGTTACACCACACTAGACGCCATTAAGGAGAAATTATGGAACTCAAATGGACGGACTCCCTCGACATCGCCATCGCCCTGGACGAGGCTCACCCCGACATCGATCCCAAAAACATCCGCTTCACCGACCTGCGTGAATGGGTCATGGCGCTGGAGGAGTTCAACGACGCCCCGGAGCACTGCGGTGAAAAAATCCTCGAAGGCATCCAGATGGCCTGGATCGAAGAGCGCGACTAGCGAGAGTTCAAAAACGAAAGGCTGTCTCGGCGTTCAGGTGGCAGTCGTACCGTTGACTGATCGTCATCCGACAAAAAATTTCAATTAACGCTTTTGTATTCTTTGGTGGGTTCGCAAGTCCGGTGCCGGCTTTTTCGTCCATCGACAGCCGAGCCTTCTGCTACCCGGGGTGGGGTGTGTGTGGAGCGCTTTCGGCGGCCCGTTCGGGGGTAACAGCGGGTGGATTATTCTCAGGCGGGAAGCGTTTGCTAATACCGTCCGGCACCTCCCCGTTGGTGGCCTGAAACAGCGCGCTTGATTCCAGATAAAAATCCACCATGACCATCAGCACCACGGGCATCACCGCGATGCGCAGTAGCACTGTTTGCAGGATGTCGCGCATGTTGGGATCCGCTGTGCTCAGGGTTAAAAGCCAGCCCAGCAGGAGCAGCGCTGCCGTCACCGCGTAGCCGATCAATAGCAGGCGATAACGTCGTACCGCCAGCTGCCAGTGGGCAAAGACGAACCAGTCGTCGTGAGCCGCATTGGCGCGCCGCCAGGTATAGATCATCACAGTGAGCGACAGAAACAGTGGCAGCAGCATGCCAATTTCACCAACATCGAGGACAATGATGGCCGGGGTCATCAGCAGGTGGAATAGCGCCAGGTTGAGCATAAAGAGGTTATGCGGCGTTTTGGCCTGACTGCGAGTGGTATCTGAAATATGGAATATCATAATTTAATAATATACTAATATTTGTAGCTGTAAAGGCTGGATGTAGGTTTGTTATCGCTGAATTTACGTCAATGCTGTCCCGGAAAAGCAATCGCTATTTGAGCAAGGCGTTAACGCATCTGATTGATGCGCTGACTGCACCACAACAGGTCCTTTGTCGATATTCGGGTATAATCGGCCCCATTTTTCCTACCGTTGGAGTAACACATGTCAAAATCGGAACAATCAACTGAAGAGCTTCCCACCGAAACTGCCGTAGATGAGGCGGTTGCCCCCAAGTCGGCAATGGCTCAGGCCCTGGCGGATCGAAAGGCGGCGGTGGCCAAAAATGTTAAACAGCCCCCCTTTCCTGCGCTGCGTGAAAACCACAAGGCAAAACGAATCGGCAACTCACCGCGCGGCACGCGGCGTTCCATGGGTAAGCGCTAGCCGCTGAATCGCTACAAAAAACCAGGGGTGGCGATATAGCTGGCAAAGCCGGGGAGAGTGCCTTTCAGAGTGAGGTGGTCAGCCAGTTGCTCAGCAAGAACTGATGACTGGGGCTGCTATGTTATCAAGCCCCATGCTTCTGTGCGGGAATGCCTACAGTGGTTACGGGCGAAGTGAGGTATGGGTTCCCACGCAGGAGCGTAGGAACCCGAAGAAAAAACGAAGGTGAATAGTGGGTAGGCTGGGGGCTAAAGTTGTCTCTCCATGTGCCGATGAAGGGGTGGCCTTGGGCCCGATAGGGGGTTATGGCCAGTTAACTCATTTATTCAAAAGGAGATAGAACGAATGGAATATACACAAGAATTTCACAATACAGGGAAGAGTGATATTTTTTGGGCAGTAGGTGAGCGGCAGGGAAATACAAAGGTGATCGAGGCGTGTCCTAACCCAACGCCAGCTGGCGGATGTTCCACAATCAAGTTTGAGCTGGACTTATCCCCCTTTCAGGGGGATAAAGCTCCTTGATCAAAATGAGTAGCGCTTGTTAACTGCTCAGGTCAGGGCCTTATGCAGGTTGTAGTTTAGGCTCTGATCCGTTGTGCATCTTCCCCGGTTGCGCAGAACCCAAATATTCGCCGCTGTCACCGCTACCAGCACCAAAATCAGACGACGTAACTGCTCTCCGACCCGGCCAAAGCCAACAACTTTGCCCACGTTGTGTTTGACCTGCTGATGCAGCTGCGTTGTGGGGTGTGATACGCCCGGTGTGCCCCTCGTTCCTTCCAGCGCACTCGTTTGGGTGCCAGTGGCCAGCCCGGTTACCGCTTGCCCCATGCCCCATGCGTTTTCAGAGTGAAGTGGCGTATGATGAAAGTCAGCTATGTCAGCGCTTGTTTGGCACGGTGCTGTTTTGGTGTTGTTGCCAGTCTTCTATTTCATATAGGGGGGCTCTGTTGTGAACGTATCAGTGGTTGTCCATCCGCAATGTCGCGTTGGTTTCATTTTCGCCGTCCGGCGAGTATCTCTCTTTTTGGCTGTTTTTGTTATTTGGGCCCTATCCGGCTGTAGTGGCGGCGGTGGTGCGAGTGAGTCGCCTGCGCCTTCGGTGGTGTTGTCCGGCCAGGTTTACGCCCCTGGCGGCCAGGTAGCGTCGCTGACCAGGCCGGGCCCTCTGGCTTCTGTGGTTGACCTGCTGATCCCTGCGGCCCAGGCGACGGTGTCGGGCCTTTTGGCTGTGGCTGACGGCACACAAGTGGATTTGGTCCGGGTCAATGATGCGGGAACTGTGGATACCCTCATCGCCTCAACCACGACCCGTGGGGGGCAGTACCGCTTTGATTTAACGGCGCTTGATGTGGCGTTTGCCAATGACCTGATGGTGTTGGTCTCTGATTTTGGGGTGCAGATGAGGGCGTTTGCCACGGACCAAAGCGTCGATATTGACCCGGTGTCTGAGGCGGTGTCGCGCCTGGTGTTCGAGAAGATCGCCTCTACCCCGGCAACTTTATTGGATAATTTTACGACGGCCGAGATTCATGCGTTGTACGTTAGTGCCAACTTGCTGACGTCATTGCGGGGCGCTTCAACGGGGGCAGATGTTGAGAGTACGGTTGCTGCTGTGGTGGCATTGTTGGCGGCGGACAGTGATATTGACGATTTTCTGGTTTCCGCATCGGGCCCCGGCCAAAGCAGTGCCGGCCTCGGGGATGCTGAGAATCTGTTTCCGCTTGGTGTAGGGGATCAGTGGAATTACGAGGTGGACGCTTCCGGGCAAACAGCCCCTTACTTCAATGCCATAAGCGTTACCGGAACGAAAGTGATTGATGGTGCTGCGGCAAGCTTGCTCCTTGAATCCAATCCTGAAAACGCCGGTGTGCCGACGGAGGAGTATCAGGAAAAAAATGATCAGGGCATTTTCAATCGCGGCAATAATGATCCAGAGGACCTCCTAACGCCGCTTTTCGCTCCGTATCAGTGGGTTATATTTCCTGTGTCGCTGGGGGAGCGTGAGACGTATATCAATAAAACGGGGCTGACCTGGCCCGAAGATCTCGACGGCGACGGGAAGAACGAATCGTTTCGCGCTGTTGCTGCGACAACGAATGCGGGCGTTGAGTCGGTCACTCTCCCGCTGACGGTGTTTCCTGCGGCGCTTCGTCGAGATAGTGAGTTGAAAGTCGTAGTGACGCTTTCTGACCGGGGTGAAGAGGTCACATCAACACTCAGTGCGACGGAGTGGTACGCGCCGGATATTGGTTTGATAAAAAGCAGTGAAACGATATTAACCCGGGGCCCTGCGGGGGTGGTGACCAATACTGAGACCAAGCAGCTCAGAGGTTATATTGTGAATGGCAGTGGCGCTGGTTTTTTGCCTGAGTTTACGATTGCTGATGACCTGGCCAGCGCTGATTCAAACTCTGAGTTCCCTGGAAAGCCGGGTATTGGGTTTGATGGCCAGAATTATCTTGTGGTGACGTGCCGGGAGGGTAGCGGCGATGGTTCGCCCAGCGGTGTGATCGGCGTGCTGGTTTCCCCGGCGGGTACGGTTTCCAGCCCCTTCTCCATTGCTCAACATGTCTGCTCCGGCTTCTCTGCTGCGGTTGCGTTTGATGGTGAAAATTACCTGGTGGTATTTCAGCGCTATTCAGAGGGCAGTTCCGGCAATCCGAACCTTTTTGCCACCCGGGTTAGCCCGCAGGGAAGCGTGCTCGGCGGGGCTGGTGGAGGGCTTGTGACGCTGAGCAGCGAGAGCACGTCGGGTTTTTCGCTGGCTTTTGATGGTACCAACTTTCTGGTGGTCTACGGGAAATACCAGTTGGGGGCAGACAGTACGCTGTGGGATATCTACGCAAGCAGGGTGACGCCTGCGGGTGAGGTGCTTGGGGAGTTTCCCATTATCGTCGCTGGTGGTGACCAGCTGGCTCCCTCTGTCGCCTTCGATGGCACCAACTATATGGTGACTTGGGAGCATACCGGCAACGGCTCTGGCCCCTCTGAGGCAACGGATGTGTACGCGGCCCGCGTCTCCCCTGATGGCGTTGTGCTCGATCCTGCGGGTATTGCCATCGCCAATGCGACAGGGTACGAGGGGAGTGCCCAAATTGCCTTCGGTGGCGGCCAATATTTTGTCGTTTGGACCACGGTGGACTCCTTTTTTCTCTCGCCGCCAGTGTCTCGCGTCTACGGTCGGCGGCTGGGTACCGATGGCGCACTGCTTGATGGCTCGGCGGATACCCCGGGAGTTGAGATCAACACCACTGCGTTAGCCAAGGCGGATCTTGATGTCGTTTTTGATGGCTCAGACTATCTGGTGGTCTGGCGCATGGGCAGCTTTTCCAACAGCCCCCCAGCGGGAGTTTACGGCGCAAGGGTGTCGCTGGCGGGCGAGTTGCTGGATGGCCCGGCGGAGGGTGACGGGTTAGGGGTGAGCGGAACGCCGCCCGACTATTCGCGGTACGTCTATCCCACGATGTTCTTCAATGGCAGTCAGACCCTTGTGGTGTGGAACGACAATATTGAGTTATCCGGGCAATTGAAAAAGCTGAAGGGCCTGTTCATCTACCCGTTTTAATGGGGCGGGTGGCCCAGTGAGTGAAATAGACTTCGGCATGTGTGGGATGCTGACTTTCCGGATTCCGCTGCGCTGCGTTGGCCGATTTGCTCTCCAGGGCTGCTGCCGTTTTATTAAGTCTCAGGCCTGGCTGAGCTTTGGCTTATTGCCTTATCGCCTCACTTCCACCAATACCCCATCTTCAATAGATTCCCCTGGGTGCGTAATGACCTGTTGCCCCTCGGTGAGGCCTGATATTACCTGGGCCTGGAGGCCGTTGCGTTGGCCCAGGGTTACGCTGACCCGCTTGGCGTGGTTGTCTTCGACGATGAAGACGGCCCAGCCCTCTTTGTCGCCATTTTTATAGCGAAACAGGCTGCTGGCGGGGAGGGTGAGGATGTCGTCAGCTTGCCAGAGGATGAAGCTGGCTTCGACGCGGTAGCCGTCACCGAGGCGTTGCCAAAGTGTGGGCGGGGAGGTGATGTCTGAGATGGCCAGCACGCGCTGCTCTTCGACGCCGAGGGCGGAGACTTTGGTGAAGCCGGTGGGTTCGACGGTGCGTACCCGGCCTTCCAGCACATCATCACCGCCCCAGCGCTTGAACAGGACGCGGGTGCCGGGGGCGATTTTTACGGCGTCGGCGGAGAGGATGTCCACTTCGATCTCCAGTTGGTGCGGGTCACCCAGTTCGATGAGTGGCTCGCCGGCGGCGACGACGCCCTCACTGCGGCGAAACACTTTCAGCACCTGGCCGTTGGTGGGGGCGTTGATCTTCAGCGCCTCGCCCTGGCTGCTGCCGGCGTAGGCGAGAGCGGTTTTGGCGGCGCTTAGTTGGTGGCGGGCGATGTCAGCGTTGAATTGGGCCGCGCGGGCCAGGGCCTGGGTGCTGTGGACTCTGGTGAGGGCGATGTCCTCCTGCTCTTTGGCGGCGCACTGGACTTTACAGAGGTTGATCACGCGCTGGTACTCCATCTGCGCCAGTTCGGCTTCCGCCTGCGCCGCGCGGGCCTGTTCGCTGGCGGCGTTGAGGGCGGCGCTGGCCGCCTGCACCTGCGCTTTGGCGGTGGCCTGGGCACGGGCGTCGAGCACGGCCGAGGGCAGGGGGGTGAGCTGTAGCAGTACCTGGCCGGCGGTGACGGGGTCGCCCACATCCAGGTCGATGCGCCGGGCGTAGCCACTGACGGGGGCAAAGAGGGTGTAGCGGTCCCGCACGCGGGTTTTTCCCTCCTCCTCAATGGTGACGCTGAGCGAGCCGCGCGTGACTTTGGCTACGTCAGCCGGCTGCGGGGCGGGTTGAAAGCCGTAGATCAGCAGGCCGATGATGATGGCCGCCGTGATGACAATTCCGCTGATTTTGCGCCAATGCATGGTCTACTCCTTGGTCTTGAGTGCGCCGATTAAATCCAGCTTGTCCAGCTGCCGCCTGACCAGCAGACCGGAGAGCAGGGCCGAGGTCAATACCACGGTGGTGGCAAAGGCGTAGGTGCTGGTGCTGATCATGGTGGGAACACGGTAAAGCTCGGATTGCAGGTTGTTGGCGATGGCACCGCACAGCAGGTAGCCCACACCCCAGCCAAGGGGAATGGCGGCGAGGGTGAGCAGTGCCAGTTCGCCCAGCAGAATGTAGGAGATCTCCCCCCGGGTAAAGCCAAGAACACGCAGGCTGGCCAGCTCCCGACCCCGTTCGGTAAGGGCGATGCGTGCGCTGTTGTAGATGACGCCAAAGCTGATGATGATGGCAAACACGGTGGCGATGGTGGTGATAAAGATCATGGTTTCATCCATCGTTTTGTTGAAATTCTCCAGCTCGTTTTTACGCTGCACGGTGCCGGCGACGCGGGGCATCTGCTTCAGGGCATGGAATATCTCGTTGGCCTGAATGGCGTCGATGGCGAGATAGGCCCCGCTGATGGCGTGCCCTTCTTTGAGTAGGCGGTTGAGGGCCCGGATATCCATGTAGGCCATGACGCGAAGGTACTCCTTCACCAGCGCCGCGACCACCACCTCCCTGACGGGGCGGTTGCCCTCCAGAATCTCCACGGTAATGGTGTCGCCGGCGCGAACCCCCAGCTGCTGGCCGAGAAAGTCGGTCATGACGATGCCTTCGGCGGGCAGGGTGATGGCGTTGAGGTCGGTGTCGAGCAGGCGGCGCAGATCGGCATTGGCGCTCATGCCGATGATGGCGGTGCGCTGTTCGCGGTGTTCATACTTGAGCCTCACCGGTACGGAGCGCAGTACCTCCACATGTTCAACGCCCCTCATGCGCTGCAGCTCGTAGAGGGCGCGGTAGGAGGTGGGGTCGGTGAAGCTGAGGGTGAGGTCCTGACGCTGGGCCATGCCGTAGTGGATGTCCATCATGTAGCCCACGGTGTCCTGCTGGAACTGACCTGTCATGTTGATGCCGCAGGCGAAGGCGATGCCGGTGATGGTGAGCAGGGATTTGATGGGGCGGCGTTCAATATGGCGCAAAATCATGCGGTTGGGGGCAGATAGCCAGCGCCCCAGTCCCAGGCGTTCGACCCAGGTTTTGCGGTAGATCATGGGCGGGGCGGGGCGCATGGCCTCGGCGGGTTGGAGTGAGACGCCGGTGCGCACGGCGAAGAGGGTGCCCATCAGGGCGGCCATGACGTTGCTGAGCACGGCGTAGATCACCACCGAGGGGCGCAGCTCAAAGGTGAGGTAGGGGAAGCGGAAAAAATCCATGTAGATATTGCTCATGCCATGGCCCAGCTGGATGCCGATGAGCACACCCGCCGTCACACCGATGAGAACGATGATCATCATCAGCTTGATAAAGTGCCAGGCGATGGTGGTGTTGGTGTAGCCAAAGGCTTTGAGGCTGGCGATCTGTTCGCGCTGGGTGGTGACCAGGCGGTTGATAACGACGTTGAGCAGAAAGACGGCGATGGCGAGGAAGATGACCGGGAACATGGAGGCGGAGCGCTCGATGTTTTTATACTCCTCGCTGAGAAAATGGTTGGAGAGCTGGTCTTCGCGGCCGTAGGCGCCAAAGCCGCCGTAGTCGCGCAGCAGCACGTCGAGGCGGTCGATCACCGCCTCCTGCCGCGCCGTGTTGTTCAGGCTCAGGCTGACGTCGTTAAAGGCCCCCTTCATATCAAACGCGTTGCCCACGGCGCTGCGGCTCATCCACAAAATGCCGTAGCGCTTGAAGTCGGGGAAGGCGCTGCCGGGGCGGAGCTGGTAGATGTACTCGGGGCTGATGGCGGTGCCGACGATGGTGAGGCGCTTGCGCTTGCCGTTGATGATGGCGGTAATGTGATCCCCGGGCGTAAAACCGTGGGCTTCGGCAAAGGCCTCGCTGAGAATAACCTCGTCGTGCCGCCCGGGGGTGAGCCACTGGCCGGTGCGCAGAAACAGCTTGTTCAGGCGTGGTTCGCCGCTGTCAGGGATGGCGATGAGCTTGCCGGTGACGGGCTCGCTGAACGCGGCAATATCGAGGCTGACGTTGGCCACCACTCGGGTCTCGACATCCGCCACGCCGGGGATTCGGGCGATGCGTTGGCGCAGGCTGTTAGGCGCACGCTTGAGGCTGGAGAAGACCTGGGCAAAGCGGTAGTCCTGATAGAAGCTGGCCTGGGTCAGGCGCAGGGTGTCGAGGGTGCTGAGGAACATGATGAAGATAGCCACCCCGCAGCTGATCACCAGCGCAATGGCCAGGGCTTGGCCCTTGAGGTGCCAGAGGTCGCGCCACATTTTACGGTTGAGTGCGCGCATGGGGGGCTACCAGTTGATCTCCCGCGGGGCGAGTTTGTGTTCGTTGATATTGATGGCCCCGATCTCTCCTCCACTCAGGTGCACTACGCGGTCGGCCATGCCGGCGATGGCGGCGTTGTGGGTGATGACGGCGGCGGTGGTGCCCAGCTCGCGGTTGATCTGTTCGATCACCTCCAGCACCAGGATGCCGGTTTTGACATCCAGCGCCCCGGTGGGCTCATCGCACAACAACACCTCGGGGCGTTTGGCCACAGCGCGGGCGATGGCCACGCGTTGCTGCTCGCCGCCGGACATCTGGGCGGGGAAGTGATCCATCCGGTCTGCCAGCCCCACCAGCGCCAGCGCCGCTTCGGGCGACATGGGATGGTGGGCGATTTCAGTCACGAGGGCGACGTTCTCCCGTGCCGTCAGACTGGGAATGAGGTTGTAGAACTGGAACACAAAGCCGACGTGGTCGCGGCGGTAGCGCGTCAGGGCGTTGTCGTCATACACGCTGAGGTCCTGGTCGTGGTAGCGCACCGAGCCGTGGGTGGGGGTGTCCAGCCCGCCGAGGATGTTGAGCAGGGTCGATTTGCCGCTACCGGAAGGCCCCAGCAGCACCACAAACTCCCCCTGGTAGAGATCGAGGTCCACCTCGTGCAGGGCCGAGACTTCGACCTCCCCCATGCGGTAGATCTT
>JALTMR010000464.1 GCA_027001525.1 Gammaproteobacteria bacterium | reverse complement strand
GTTATCGTCCACAGTTCTATTTTCGTACCACAGACGTGACAGGTGCGTGTGACCTTCCGGAGGGTGTTGAGATGGTAATGCCAGGCGACAACGTTGCCATGACAGTTACCCTGATCGCGCCGATAGCGATGGAAGAAGGTCTGCGTTTTGCGATTCGAGAAGGTGGCCGTACTGTCGGTGCCGGTGTTGTTGCTAAAGTTGTTGAGTGAGCCATATGACTAGTCAAAGAATTCGTATTCGTTTGAAAGCATTCGATCATCGCCTGATCGATCAATCGGCTCGGGAAATAGCAGATACTGCGAAGCGCACGGGTGCTCAGATTAAAGGGCCTATTCCGCTTCCTACTAAGAAAGAGCGGTTTACCGTGTTGATCTCTCCTCATGTCAATAAGGATGCGCGAGATCAGTATGAAATCCGTACTCATAAACGTCTGATGGATATCGTTGACCCAACGGATAAAACGGTAGATGCGCTGATGAAGCTGGACTTGGCTGCCGGCGTAGATGTTCAAATTAAATTGACTTAAATAAGGGTGCGGTCGATAGGCCGCATCTTATTAGCTGAAAGGCTAGGAGTTTTCGAAATGGCGATTGGTTTAGTTGGTCGAAAGGCCGGTATGACCCGGATTTTTACCCCGGCAGGTGAATCCATTCCCGTAACAGTGATCGAAGTCGACCCGAATCGTGTTACCCAGATTCGTGATCTGGATGTTGATGGCTATCGTGCTTATCAGGTAACGACAGGGTCTCGTAAGGTAAATCGTGTGACTAAGGCTCAGGCCGGGCATTTTGCCAAGGCCGGTGTCGAGGCAGGTCGCGGTTTATGGGAGTTCCGTCTTGGTGAAGGTGAAGGCGAAGACATCAAGGTGGGTGGAGAGATCAAGGTCGATATTTTTGAAGCCGGCCAGAAAGTCGATGTTAGCGGGCGCAGCATTGGTAAAGGTTTTGCTGGTGGTGTTAAGCGTCACAACTTCAGTATGCAGGACGCCACGCACGGTAACTCTATTTCTCATCGCGCGCCTGGCTCTATTGGTCAGAACCAGACTCCTGGGCGTGTTTTTAAGGGCAAAAGAATGGCTGGCCATTTAGGTGATGCTCGCGTGACAGTTCAGACTTTAGAGGTTGTTCGTGTTGATGCGGAGCGCAACCTGATTTTGATTAAAGGTGCTGTACCTGGCGCGAAAGGCGGTGATGTTATCGTCCGTCCCGCGACGAAGGCCTAAGGCCTGGCGCTTAAGGAGTTTAGCTATGGAACTAAAATTAGTAACAAAAACCGGTGAACAGTCTGCTAGCAGTGTAGAGCTTTCAGATGCCACATTTGGTAGAGATTTCAGCGAAGCGCTGGTCCATCAAGTCGTTACAGCACATCTGGCTGGTGCTCGTGCGGGTACTCGCGCCCACAAAAATCGCGCGGCAGTTCGAGGTGGAGGTGCAAAACCTTGGCGACAAAAGGGGACAGGCCGGGCAAGAGCTGGTACAATTCGCTCCCCGATTTGGCGTACAGGGGGTAAAACCTTCGCTGCGTCACCTGCGGATCACTCTCAGAAGGTGAATAAGAAGATGTATCGAGGCGCTATGCGCTCGATTCTGTCTGAGCTGGTTCGTCAGGATCGTCTGCTGGTTGTTGACTCGTTCGATGTTGAAGTGCCGAAGACTAAGGTGCTGAGTGCTACCTTGGGTGCGATGGGTTTGTCCAATGTTTTGATTGTCGTTGAAGGCGATAACGAGAATTTGGGTCTGGCCGCTCGCAACATACCTCATGTGCAGGTGGTTTCAGCGGGGAGTATTGATCCTGTTGGGCTGGTTAAATTCGAGAAAGTGTTAATGACAACCGCAGCGATTAAGCAGGTTGAGGAGAAATTGGCATGAGCAAAGAGCGCCTCATGAAGGTGTTGTTAGCACCTCATGTTTCTGAGAAAGCAGCGATTGCAGCTGACGAAAATCGTCAGTTTGTTTTCAAAGTGCTGCCAGAAGCCAATAAGTCAGAAATTAAAGAAGCCGTTGAGCTCTTGTTCGAAGTCAAAGTTGATGGCGTGCAGGTGTCCAACGTTAAAGGCAAGCAAAAACGTTTTGGCCAGATTCAAGGTCGTCGTGCCAGCTGGAAAAAAGCGTACGTTACGCTGCAAGAAGGGCACGATATTGAATTCATGGGCCCACAGTAAGCAATTGTTGCTAAGAAATAGTCAAGGGATCAGTTAGTCATGGCATTAGTGAAAACGAAACCGACTTCCGCCGGCCGCCGGTTCTTGGTGAAGGTCGTTACGCCTGATCTGCATAAGGGTGAGCCGCACGCTCCGCTGTTAGAGAAGAAGACGCGTTCATCCGGTCGTAATAACCATGGGCGAATTACCGTTCGTCGTCGTGGTGGCGGCCATAAAAAGCACTACCGCATTATCGATTTCAAGCGTAACGATAAAGACGGTGTTCCAGCGCGTGTAGAGCGTATTGAGTACGATCCCAATCGGAGTGCGCATATTGCATTGGTGCTTTATGCTGATGGGGAGCGTCGTTACATTATTGCTCCTAAGGGTGTGGTTGCCGGAGCCGAAATCGTTGCTGGCGTCGAAGCGCCAATTAAGCCTGGTAACTCCATGCCTTTGCGGAATATGCCTCTGGGTTCTACAGTGCACTGTATCGAAATGCGTCCTGGCAAGGGGGCTCAGATTGCTCGTAGTGCCGGGGCAGCAGTTCAGTTGGTCGCCAAGGAGGGTGCTTATGTAACACTGCGCCTTCGTTCAGGTGAGATGCGTAAGGTGCTGGCCGATTGTCGTGCAACTATTGGCG
>JALTMR010000463.1 GCA_027001525.1 Gammaproteobacteria bacterium | reverse complement strand
GGGGATTGTCATCATTATTGCTGCTGCCTCCACATGCGGTTAATGACAAAGCAAGGACTACAGTAACAATTGTGATTGAAAAAATGTGGAAGACTGAATGATAGGAGACTCTATGGGAGCAAAAGTAGTGCTGTAGTTTATTCATGGGACTTCCTCATTAAATATAGAGAGATGTACTGACCGTGATGTTGCCGCCATTCTGGGTGTCAGATATCGCCCAGGCTTTACACTTATTTGAAAGCGGTGGTTTAGTTGCTCATGATGAATCCTGCCGCTCAACGTAGTTGCATGGTCGCTGGTTTGTGTACGGATAGAATTATCTACAGATGAGTAGCGGTGCGCATGACTGAGACAGGTCTTTTGCCTGACTTAAATTCACTATTGAATCATCTGCGTTCGTCTGGGAGGGGCACCGCTGATGAAATAATCGGCGACGTTTCCAGCACGGTTTTGTTGTGCAGAGACAGGTGCAGCTTTACTTATCGATAGTGCGCTGGGCTGTGTGCTCAGAATTAACAGAGGTGCCCTTAATGCTGCTGATTAACTGACGCCCATCGCCTTCGCCACCGCTTCGGCGCGTGAGCCCACCTGCATCTTTTCGTAGATGCGGCGGATGTGGTTGTTGACGGTGTGAACGCTGATGTTGAACTCGCTGGCAATCGCCTTGTAGCTGGCACCTTCCACCAGTTTATCCAGAATTTCATGTTCCCGTGCCGTCAGCGAATTGATGCCGATCACCTCCTGCTGTTCGTGGGGGAAAAAACCGGTGCGGAACTCGTCCAGCACCTTGCGGGCGATACGACCAGAGAGAAAGGAGCCGCCGCGTTTTATCTCCAGCAAAGCATCCCGAATCTGCCCTTGGGAGGAGGCCTTGAGCAGATAGCCCGAAGCACCCGCCTTGATCGCGTCCACTACGCTGCGACTGTCTTCAAACGTGGTCAGCATCACAACCTCCAGCTCGGGATAGTGTTGTTTCAGCTGTCGCGTCGCCTCGATGCCGGAGATGCCCGGCAGGCCGATATCCATCAGCACCAGATCAGGCAACGGCAGATTTGGCATCTGCGCCAGCGCCTCCTCCGCCGAGTCATAGTGGCTGGTGATCTTCAGCTCTTCCCCTGACAGGTACTCCTTGAGCAGATCAGCGGCCACGGGGTTGTCTTCAATCAGTGTGATGTAAATCATCGGCGTCTCTACGCAAGGGGCTCCGTTTGAGTATCGACCTGGCCGCTGTGCTAATCAATAGTGAATTTCAGTCATGTGAATTTGCGGCCATGGGTAGACAATGCAGATCGTGTGGAGACCCTGCTTGTCCGCTCCAGCGATCTCGGTGTTTCAAAAAGTGCAGACAACGGCAGTAACTGGACGACCGGTTTACTGGTCCGCTAGGATGGTTTTGTCTCCGAATAGAAATAGGAGAAGATCTTCGCTCTCGGTATGCCTTTGTGCACTCACTCACGCCACGCGGGATGGATTGATTATCCTTGTTCTAAAGTGCTCGCTTGCCATCTATTGGTGTTTGCCATGAATCCCAAACTGATTCTGCCGCGCTGTCTGTTCGTCAGTCTTCTGTTCTGCCTGCCGCAAGTGACCCTGGCGGGAGATGAACTGCCCTCCGCCTCCAGCCACGCCCTCGTCTTTATGGCCCCTGTTGATCGCTGGGCCGTACGGCTGGAGTTGCGCGGCAACGGTTGGAAGCAGAAGTACAATGATGACGGTGAGCGTGTCGCCTTTGGCGGTGAATTTGACCAGCTTGCGCTGGACAGTAATTTGTTCCCGGCACTGGGGCCGTTTGGTGCGGGTGCCTCCCTGGGCATGACCGCATTTGATGCCCGGGTATCCAATAGCTACGGCGAATTGGATATTGGTTTCGGTGTCACGGCCGACCTCACTGTGGGTGCCCTTATCCCCTTTGGTCGTTCATCTGCCCGAGTAAACTTCGCGGTGGACGGCGGCAATGTGGGTTTCAATCCGGCCTTCGACCCCAGCCAGCCCGTCAGTGGCAGCAACTATCCCTTTGCCCCCGTGGGCGGTGCCGTTGCCCCTATGGGCACCGAGGGCGTGCAGCAACTGTTGACCGACCCTGTTTTTGGTTACGGTTATGAGCGCATCGAAGATACCCGCCGCAGCGGTCTTGGTGATCCCACCGTGGGAGGGCTCTGGCGTTTTTATAAAAGCGACAAAGAGAGTCTCGTACTGGGCTTGGGGGTACGCTTTGGTATTGCTCGCAAAGACGATCCGGACAACTTGCTGGATTTTCCCATCGGCGACGGCAGTACCGATCTGCGTGGGCAACTTGAATATTTTCGTGACCTCGGCAACGGGTTCGACCTGCGTTTGCTGCTGGATCGAAAAATTCAGTTGGCCGACCGCATCACTGTGCGCATTCCTGCCCCCGGTCAACTGTTAGCCCCCGCGAGCAGCAAGGAACGCGTGGCCCGCGACCTGGGCGACTTCTGGGAATACGATGTGGAAGTAGGAAAAAGTCTGGGGGACTGGCGTGGCTCGCTCACCTGGCACCGCTATGACAAACAGGCCGACCGTTACACCTCGGATGTTGGCACCGATACCAGTGCGCTGGAAGCCAATACCCGTGTCTATGCCAATCAATGGCGCGCGGCCATCTCCTGGAGCGGCATTCATGCCTGGAGCGAAAAACGTCTGCCGCTGCCACTCATCGTCAGACTGGAGACCCAGCGGACCTATCAGGGGCGCAACTTCGTTGATGTGCGTGATTACTATGTGCGACTGACCAGCTTTTTCTAAGGGTCATAGCAAAATAGCGGGCAGGGAAAGAG
>JALTMR010000462.1 GCA_027001525.1 Gammaproteobacteria bacterium | reverse complement strand
CTATGGTGCACTGAATGGTCTGTTTGAGCAGCGCACCTCCATCGCACCGTTGTGGGATGTGGCCCAATCCATCGGCCTGGTCGAAGGCATGAGCGGTATGGGCACCACGGTGGAAGTCCCCTACTACGGTTCGACCGCGCCGGACTTTGGCAAGACTGAGGTGTGGCTCGATGGGCAGGACAAAGGCACCCTGGCCAGTGCCGAATCCCTGGCCAACATAGCGCTCCAGGAACAGCTCTTGAACGCCAGTACCGAATTGCAGCTTGCATTGGCCAGGGAGCTGACCAAGGTCATCATCTGCTCCAATGTTGCCAAGGAGCTGGGCGGCCTGCAGGGTAAATTGGCAGAGAAAGTGTGCATCCTCGGCTTTGGAGCCATGTCCAGTGCAGAAACCCGCAACTGGCTCACCCTGCCCCACACCGTAAAGATACAGCGTTACCCGGTTGAGGCAGGCACTCACTCAGTTAAACTGGTCACTTTCAATGCCGAAAACCAGGGCATTTACCACCAGATGGAAAAGCAGATAGAGATCAAACCAGGTGAGATTTATGTACTCAGGAACCGAGCCGTCTCGCCCCTGCCCGTTCCTCAACACGTTGCCCATAACTAGAAATGTCAGAGAAAAGCATGAAGATCAATATTCATAAACCCGGTGCCATCAGTACTCTCTTGATTATGCCTTTTCTATTGGGGTCACTTGCCGGCTGCATCACTACCAAAGAAAAAGCTGATCCGATAGATACCAGCGAACGTCCTGACTGGCTCCTGAATACCCCCACCGAAAGAAACTATCTCTACGGTGTCGGCTCAGCCGAGATTTTTGGCGGCAATCAGGCTTCTGCACTCAGCCGGGCCAAAGACTTTGCCCGCCTGGAGCTGGTCAAGCAGATCGAAGTCAATGTCAGTGGCAGCGTCGAACAGGAGATCAGCGAAACGGTAAAAAACAACACCACGAACTTCACTCAGAACCTGAGTCAAACCGTGAGCAGCAAGGTCCCTGAATTCAAGCTCTCCCATGTGGTGGCTGTGGATTCATTCCACGACAAGAAACACAGACAGATTGCCAGCCTGGTAAAACTGGACGTCAACGCCGAGAAGACCGCCCTGGCCCAGCAAATTGCGTCGCTGGACCAGCAGCTGGAAGAGATCGCCCGCAAACTGAAGACATCAACGGCCAGCGGCATGACCCGTCTTCGCATGGCTGCGCCCGCCCTGATCATCGCTGATCAACGGGCGGGCCTGCAGGCCAGATTTAATCAGCTTGACCCCAGCCAGGGCGCATCCCCCCTGATCCCCGGTTATATAAAAGACCTGATCAACGAGATTTACCAAATGATCGGTAACATCAAAGTCTCCATCACACCGGAAGGCGCAAGCAACCGGGCGCTTCAAACCGGGCTAACATCCCAGCTCACCAGCAAGGGGATTACCATCTCCGCACCCGGCGCCAGTGACATCGAGGTCAGCTACTCCCTGAAGACCAATACCATCATGAAAGACGGCACTGCATTTGCCTTCACTGAGGGCGACATCTGGATCAAGGACGAAAAGGGACGAGTCGTCAGCGCAGTCAAAGCCAAAGCCAAGGGCGCTTCAGCCAGCCCCGAAGTCGCACGGACACGCTCCATAGAGAAGCTATCAAATCAGCTGGGAACGGCTCTGCTCAACTCGCTATTCAAATAAGCATAAATACTGTTAACAAAAACTCATCACATAGGGACTCCACATGAAAAACCACCGCATAAAAATGCTCGTCACCACAAGCCTGCTGCTCCCCGTATTCCTGCTCTCCGGCTGTGCCTCCACCAAGGTCAGCCGTGTTGATGCCAACACCGAAGTGGCCTTGACCGACCGCTGGAACGATGAAGATTCCCGCCTGGTAGCGGAAGAGATGGTCGCTGACATGCTCTCCTACCCATGGCTCAAAAGATTCAAAAAAGAGCACCCTGGGAAAGAACCAACCATTACGATCCAGCGCATCAAGAACAAATCACACGAACATATCTCCACCAGCACCTTTGTGAATGATATCAAGCGCGCCGTGATGAGAAGCGGCGTTGCCGAGTTCATCGTCAGCGGCGAAGAGCGTGAACGCCTGCGCGCCGAGCTGAAACAGCAAGACACCTATGCGTCAGAGAACAGCCGCATGGAGATGGGAGAAGAGACCGGTGCCAACTTTGCGCTGTCTGGGTCTATCGACTCCATCGTGGACCAGTTGGGCGGCAAACGCGTCACCTTCTATCAGGTTGATATCAAACTCATCAACCTCCAGACCACGCGAGAAGTATGGAATGGCCAGAAGAAAATCAAAAAGGTAATGGAACGCAGCAAGTTCAGCCTGTAGAGGCCTGGCAACAGAAGCGATCAAGCCGGGCGTGTACAAGTCTGCCCGGCTTTTTTAGCGTGCGAACAGTTTGTTGAGCCGTTTCACATCAACACTACGCATTCCAGCTTCAATCAGCCACACAAAAAATCAATACCTGGAGGTACGGAGCCAGGTGATAGATAGAGCGAACCCAAGAAACATTCAGCAAAAGGAAATTGGCATGATGCGCCCACCCAATAGAGCCCGACTCATCACTCCCCTGCTGCTGGCTATGGGCCTGAGCAGCAATGCATACAGCGACAGTTATTTTCATGACGAGGACTATCAGCGCCAGCAGTCTCAAGCCAACAAGGGCTTTGACGAATTAGACCAGACCGATGACGAGGGCGTTTGGGTTAAACCTGCACCACCGCCACAAGCCAAACCACCCCAGCAAGAAAAGGTCATCGTCATCATCAAGGAGGTGCAGCAACCCCGCCCGGCC
>JALTMR010000461.1 GCA_027001525.1 Gammaproteobacteria bacterium | reverse complement strand
CGGAGTCGTACAATCCTCAGGCCCTGGCTCAGCTCGGGCAAGTACGGATTGGCAATTACGAGGTGCTTAACCGGCGTTATCTGAGCAAAGATCGCATGGTTCAGCGGGTGCGTTTTACCTACTATTTCAATGACGATATTCGGGTGAAGACGCTGGAGGTTGAACAGGCGTGGGAGCTGGACCCCAAGCTCAAGCGGTGGATCGTGACTTCGCCGATGCCGGTGTTGAAATAGGGCGGGGGTTTGGCAGATTGATGCAATTGGAGCGGAAATATTATGGCTGGGGATAAGAGCAAATTAGATCGGGTGATCGCCGATGCGCAGCGCGACAGGGCGCAGCGTGAACTGGGTTATCGGGAACGGGCGTTGAAAATGTATCCGTGGGTTTGCGGACGTTGCACGCGCGAGTTTACCCATAAAAATTTACGTGAACTGACGGTACATCATCGGGATCACGACCACGACAATAACCCGGAAGATGGCAGTAACTGGGAGCTGCTGTGTGTCTACTGTCACGACAACGAGCACTCCCGCTACGAAGATGCCGCAACGGCGGCCGTGGAAGAGGCCTCTGCCGGGGCAACCCATCAGCCTTTTGGCGATCTGGCGGCGTTACTGAAAAAATAGCGCGGCGAGGGTTTAGCCACCAGGTCATTCAGTCAGTGGACAGGGCTGGGGTGACCTGGCTGAAGATTGTGTAAAGGCAAGGGTGCTGAGTTCTCAGCACCCCTCTGGAAGCCGGGTGTTACAGCTCGGCATCGTGGTAGATGTGCTGCACGTCGTCGAGATCGTCCAGCATATCGATGAATTTGTGAAACATCTCCGCATCATCAGCACTGATCGGCGTGGTATTTTTCGGTACGAACTGAATCTCATCCACGTCAAACTCAATTTCACCCAGCGCATCAGTCAAGGCTTTTTTCGCTTTAAACTGCTCCGTATGGGGGGTGAAAACGGTGATGGTGCCGTCGTCACTTTCGATATCGGTCACGTCGACATCCGCCATCATTAGCGCATCCAGTGCTGCTTCCTCATCGCCTTTGAAGACCAGAATGCCCGCGTGATCAAACATGTGGCTGACGGTGCCCTGGGTGCCTATTTTAGCCTTGGTTTTGGTAAAGCACTGGCGCACGTCGCCAAAGGTGCGGTTGGGGTTGTCGGTGAGGCAGTCGACGATCACCATGCAGCCGCCCGGGCCAAAACCTTCGTAGCGTGCCGGAGCGAAGTCTTCGCCGCCACCTTCGTTGGCTTTTTTCAGTGCTTTGTCGATGACGTGGGCCGGTACCTGGTCTTTTTTGGCCCGTTCTATCAGTGATCTGAGCGCCACATTGCCTTCGGGGTCCGCACCGCCCGCTTTGGCGCAGACGTAGATGCCACGGCTGTGTTTACTGTAGACCCGGGCCTTCATATCCGACGTTTTGGCCATCGAGTCTTTGCGATTTTGGTAGGCTCTACCCATTGCGCTGAGGTTCCTTGTATAGATCCTGAAATTGCGGCTTCAGGTGAAATGGCAAAACCGGAATTTTACAGGGATTGGTGAGGCGGGGGAATGGCCCCGTTGTGTTGCATGCCAGCCGCCCGCGCCGGCTTGCAACGACCTGCGGCTACTGGTTAGTCAGGGCTGCTGCGCCGCCCAGCAGCATCAGAACGCCGATGGCCAGAATCATCCAGTCGCCCCGTGTGGCGGGCTCCAGTGTCGCCTCCTGTGGCCGCTCCGGGTGGTAGAAAACCTGCACTGTTTTGCCAATGGGGTACTTTTTTACATACGCCTGGGCAAATTCCGGTAGCGGGTTGGTGTCGTCGGGAAACTGAAAGGGCTGGCTGTAGTGCGTGCCGGCGACCTGGTAGTTGAAGACGATGTGGGGCAGCAGGTCGTCGTCTTTGGAGACGGGCTCGCACTCGGTAATGGTGCCCTCTGTGGTGGGCCACTGCTTCTTTTGTTGTGCCTGGCGCATGACGCGCCAACCCCAGCCGGTGATGGCGATGCCGCCCAGTAGAACCAAAACCAGAATAATGATGTATGGGTTCATCTTTTTCCCCGATTACTGTCGCCATGGTCGCGGCGGCAGGTGCGAAAAAAAGCCCCGTCTGGAAGATGCCAAACGGGGCTTTTCGGTTAAGCGCGACGTTGATCCGATCCGCAGCCGTTACGCCGCGATGATGGGAATCACTTTTTCCGCCACTTTCTGATACTCCTCAATGTCATTGAAGTTGAGGTAGCGGTAGATCTCATCCGCCATGGTGTCGAGGTTGCGCACCGCCGCCATATACTCCTCGGGCGTGGGAATTTTACCCATCTGGGCACACACCGCCGCCAGCTCTGCAGAACCCAGGTAGACGTTGGCGTCTTTGCCCAGGCGGTTGGGGAAGTTGCGGGTGGAGGTGGACATCACCGTGGTGCCGTCGCCGACGCGGGCCTGATTCCCCATACACAATGAACAGCCGGGCATTTCGGTGCGCGCCCCGGCCTTGCCAAAGATGCTGTAGTAGCCCTCTTCGGTCAGTTGGTGCTCGTCCATCTTGGTGGGGGGGGCGATCCACAGGCGCGTAGGTACCGCACCACCAAAGGCTTCCAGCACTTTACCGGCGGCACGAAAATGGCCGATGTTGGTCATGCAGCTGCCGATGAACACTTCGTCGATTTTGGTGTTGGCAACATCGGAGAGGCGCTTTACATCGTCGGGGTCGTTGGGGCAGCAGACCAGTGGTTCTTTGATATCGGCCAGGTCGATCTCGATGATCTCGGCGTACTCGGCGTCGCTGTCGGCCTCTAGCAGCTCAGGGTTCGCCAGCCAGGCTTCCATCGCCTCGATG
>JALTMR010000460.1 GCA_027001525.1 Gammaproteobacteria bacterium | reverse complement strand
GTTCGCGTTGCTGCGCCAGTAGTTTTCCTCCATCGCCTTGAGTGAGTTTTCCAGTTCATCTAGCGCGGTACTGAACAGGCCGTGCACTCCCTCGCTCAGGATCGGACGGTAGAAACGTCTCATTCTCTGGTACTGGATCAGGGTCGCGCTTTCACGCATGTAGACCTCGATTTGGTCCAGCGCGGCATTTAAAGCGTGAGCACTGGGGGCGGAAGGAAGGTGTGAGGGGATGCGGGTGATGCGCTGTTCCAGTTCACCTCGGGCCATCTGCCGGCACAACTGAACCACCTTCTGGTCCAGCTGCTGGTTTGCTCTTTGGCTTCGTAAGGCGAGCAAGGCAAAGCCAATGCCCAGTGCGGTCGTGACGATGAGGATGATGTCGGCGCCGGTTTGTGCCAGCACGTAAACGGTTTGCGCAACGATGGCTCCCAGAGCGAAGAGCAGGGCTTGCGCCGGACTAAAGCGTGAAGACAAATTCGTCATAGCTGACCCCCTTGGTTTCCAGAATGCCTTGCAGCACATTGCGTGAGGCGCTGATGGCTTCTTTGGTGGTTGCCGCCCGCTCCGCCGCCAGCATCTGTTGATAAACGGGTTGAATGCTCTTGAGTGCCGCCGCTGAGGGTTTGCGTCTCACCGAGTAGTACCCGACCAGCTCGCCGCGGCCGTTGTAACTGGGGGTGACGTTGGCAAAGACCCAGTAAAAGCCGCCATCCTTGCGCAGATTTTTGACGTAGCCATTAAACTCCTCGCCGGCCTTTACCGTCTCCCACAACAGGTGGAAGACACCTCGGGGCATGTCGGGGTGGCGAACGATATTGTGTTGCTTGCCAAGCAACTCTGCTTCGCTGAATCCTGTGATTTCCAGTAAAATGCCGTTGCCATAGGTGATACGACCTTTGGTGTCGGTCTTGGAGATGATGGTTTCACCTTCTGGCAAAAACCACTCTTTATCTGTCGGGGCAATCCGTTGCTTCATACCAGTGGGTCTCGCGGTTACAGTGTGCTTTTACTATCTCTTTGGTTATCTTCAAGGGATTTTTACGGCATCTGGTGAGTAAACTTGATAGCTGAAACCTTGGTCTCCAGATGTTGTTTGCGGGCCTTACTATTTAACGCAGAGAGTTTTTGATGGCAGTGAATATTGAACAGACCCTGAGCGAAGCCAGGCTGTTGTCGCGGCAGGGCGATGAAGCGGCTTCACGCCAGCGATTGCAGGCTGTGCTGGCGGAACAGCCAGACAACGAGGCCGCCCTGTTAATGCTGGGCGGATCTTACTTTTGTGCGGCCATGTTACAGGAGGCCGAGATTGTTTTTGAGCGCCTGGTGCTGGTCGATCCGGGAATGGGGAAGTACTCCATCGCGTTGTTTAATACCCTGTGGAAGCTCGGGCGTATGGAAGAGGCGCTGGAGGAGATCAGGCGCTTTATGTCCGTGGCGGACAAGCTCAAAGAGAAAGAGACGCTGGACCAATACCTGGCCATTGTGAAAGAGATCGAGGGCTCCTAGCCCAATCTGTTTTCCTGAAACCGTTGCTGGATCTGTTCCACCTCCTGGCGGGCTTCGATCAGGGCGTTAACGCAGTCTGCGTCCAGCACTTCGCCGGCCAGTGCTTGGAGCTGTGCAAATGCCTGCTCGTTGCTCCATGCCTCCTTGTAGGGGCGTCTGCTGGTGAGGGCGTCGAAAATATCCGCAACAGCCACAATGCGTGCTTCCAGGGGGATTTTCTCCCCCGCCAGGCCCTGGGGGTAACCGCTGCCGTTCAGTGCCTCGTGATGGTAGGTAGTGATGTTGCGCATGATATTGGCCTGGTCGAGGTTCTCCAGGCCGAAGTTTTCAATCAGCTCATCAATCATCTGCCGCCCTTTGAGGGTGTGGGTGCGCATGACGTTCATCTCCTCGTCGCTCAGTGGCCCGGGCTTGAGGAGGATGTCGTCCGGGATGGCGATCTTGCCGATATCGTGCAGCGGTGCAAAGGTGAAGACGCTTTCGACGTAGGTATCATCCAGGCCGTGCTTTTTCGCCAGTTCCAGGGCAATGAGGCGGCTGTAGCGGGACATGCGATCCAGGTGGCTGCCGGTTTCCGGGTCACGGTGGTGGGTAATATGGCCGGCCGTTTTGATGGCTGCGGTGAGTGTTTGCAGCAAGGACAACTCCTTGATGAGCATCAGTGCAATGAGATGGCCGTGCAGATCCAGTTCCTGTAGCACGCGCTCGCTAAAGACATCTGCCTCGTAGGAGTTGAAGAATAAAAAGCCGATGAATTCACCGTTATCGAACATGGGAATCGTGTAGCTGGCGGCGTAGCCCTGACGGCCCAGGCGCTTGATATGCGGCGGGCTGTTTTCATCCTCGAACGTCAGCATCTTGTTGATGACGCGCGGCTGGCCCTGCTCCAGAATTCTTTTGAGCGAAGGGGCGTTGTCGATGAGGGTCTGGTAGTGCTCCAGTGGATTATCCTCACCGCTGCTGTGCATGTAGGTCTTAAGCATCGTGGTGGCGGGGTCGTAAAGCGCCAGGGCGATGCGGGCGACGAAAGGGAGGGCATTCTGCACCACGGCGTGGGCAGCGACGAGCTTGTCTTTAAGGGGCCCCCGCTGATTGAGAAAGGCCAATGTATCCCGGTGTTGGAAGCTCTCATCTGAATTCATAATGACCTGCAGCAACCTTGGGTGAGGAGAATGGTTTCCCATTATAGAAGCAATTACCCTTATGATTGAATCGCGCTTACCCCCCTTTACCTCAAATTGCGGTGAATGTTGGGTTTATGTAACCCGCCTGGAAGTGAATAGGTCTCTTCCCGGCATGAAAGGATGGTGTTATGCAGATTGAACTTACCCCGCTGGAGGCTCGCCTCATTGGTTGCCTGATCGAGAAGGAGGTCACCACGCCGGATCAATATCCCCTGTCGTTGAACGCGCTGATGATGGCCTGCAATCAGAAGAGCAATCGCGATCCGGTGATGGCGCTGGATGAATCTACCGTGCAGCAGACTCTGGATGAGCTGGCCAAAAAACATCTGCTGAGTGAGGCCAGTGGTTTCGGCAGCCGGGTGGTGAAATACAAGCACCGGTTTTGCAACACGGAGTTCAGTGAGTTGCAGTTCTCGGCGCAGGAGCGCGCCATCCTCTGCGTACTGCTGCTGCGTGGCCCGCAGACCCCCGGTGAGTTGCGTACCCGCACAAACCGGCTGTGCAAATTCGACGATGTAAAGCAAACCGAACAGGCACTGGAGGCGCTGGCATCGCGCGCGGAACCGCTGGTGGTGAAGCTTCCCCGCGAGGCCGGTAAACGGGACTCGCGTTACGCCCACCTGTTGAGCGGCGAGGTGGATGTGGCGTCGCTAGAGACGGCTTCAGCGCCCGTGGCGAGTGCGGCCAGTCATCAGGCCGAACGCATCGGGCAGCTTGAGCAGGCGGTGGCCGAGTTGCGTCAGGAGATCGAGCAGCTCAAGGCCCGGGTCAACGCCTCCCAGGAGTCTCAGTGATGCGTATCTGGGTCGATGCCGATGCTTGCCCTGGTGTGATTAAAGAGATTCTTTACCGCACTGCGGAAAGACGCAAGATTGAGCTTATTCTGGTGGCCAACCAGTACCTCCGCACACCACCGTCGCGTTTTATTCGCGCCATTCAGGTGGCATCCGGCTTTGATGTGGCGGACAAAAAAATTGCCGATAGTGTGCAGCCCGGTGACCTGGTGATTACGGCCGATATTCCACTGGCCAACGAGGTCATCGACAACGGTGGTCACGGGCTCAGTCCGCGCGGCGAGCTATACACCAAAGACAATATCCGCCAGCGCCTGACCATGCGTGATCTGATGGATGAGCTGCGTGGCTCCGGCGTCCACACCGGTGGGCCGCCGCCGCTGAATCAGAAAGACAGAAAAAGCTTTGCCGATCAGCTCGACCGTTTCCTCAGCAAGCACCTGGGAAAGTAGACGTGTTTCGTTTTCGACAGGTGTCGTGCTGAACGATGAGTGCTCTGTTGCTGGAACGGCGGTGGTCTTTTCTGCTCTTGCTGCTCTTGCTGCTGTTGTTCAGTGGCGCTGGCGGGGCGTCAGAGGTGGTTGTTTCAGCGCAGCAGAAATTAGCGCTGACGCCCCACATTCACTGGTATTACGACGCTTCCGCCTCGGCAACGATCAGTCAGGTCAGCGCAGATACGGCACGCTTCCAGGGGCGGCTTGATAACGCCAGCCTGCCTCGTGCCGCAGGGGCCTACTGGCTCTGGTTCGAGCTGCGACCGACGGCTGAGGCGGAGCAGCGGGCGTGGTGGCTGGCGCTGCCCTATACCCAGCTCGATGAGATCGATCTTTATGTGCGCGATGGATCAACGACGCCATGGCAGCACTTCAGGGCGGGGGATCAGCGCCCCCTGGCCGCGCAGCCGTTACCCTACCTGCCGCAACCGGTGTTCCCCCTCTCCCTGACCGCCGATGCACTGACGGATGTGTTTGTGCGAATCCACAGCAGCACCTCCATCACCGTGCCCCTAACCTTGTGGCAACGCAGCGCTTTTGAGGCCGATCAGCTGAACAACACGCTGGTGAACGGCATCGTCTACGGGGTGCTCATCGGCCTGGTGTTTTACAATTTGTTTCTCTATCCCACGGTGAAAGACAACGCCTATCTCTGGTTTTCGGTCTACCTGGGGGCCTTCCTTCTGTTTCAGTTTTCCATGGCGGGGTTCACGCGGCTCTACCTGCTGCCCGACTGGCCGGCGCTGGCAGACCGCAGTGCCAGCCTGGCGTTGTGGCTCTGCATGGCGGGGGGGCTGCGTTTTACCCAGTACATCTCCCTGAGCCAGCAATACGCGCCTCGGCTCCACCGCCTGCTCAGCGCCATGGTGCTCCTGGCACTGTTGATGATGGTGCCGGTGGCCTTGTTGGGCCCCGGGCCGCTGTTTTTTGTCTTGCCCCTGTTTGGCGGCCTGGTGGCACTGCTGATTCCACTGCCCCTCATCGCCGCCTGGCGCGCCCACTACCCGCCAGCCAGGTTTACGTTGATTGCGTTTCTGCCCATTCTTCCCGGCGTGGTGCTCATCATGGCGAGAACCTACGGTCTGGTGGATACCACCTTCTGGACGGAGCATCTCTTCTCCATGGGAACCGCCGTCGCCGCCGTGCTGCTCTCTTTTGCTCTGGCGGATCGCATCAGTTTTCTGCGCAACGAAAAGCTGGCGGCGCAGGCGCAGTTAATCGACACCATTCACGCTGCCGATGCCGCTAAAAAAAGGTTCTCCACCCAGCTGATCAACGCCCAGGACAGCGAGCGCAAACGCATTGCCGAAGAGCTGCACGATGGCGTGGGGCAGAACCTCTCATTCCTGGCCAGCAGCCTTAACCGCCTGGCTCAGGGCCATGACAGTGTGGAATTGCAACAGGCCAAACAGGTGAGCCGGGATACGGTCAACGAAGTCAGGGCGATCTCCCACCAGCTGCACCCCTACATCCTGGATCAGCTGGGGCTGGTGACGGCCATTGAGTCCATTGCCGAGCGCATCGATGAACCGGGAGGGCTCAGATGCCGGGTCGATATTTCCGATGGATTTGAAAGTCTGGATGGCGAGACAGAGCTGCACCTGTTTCGCATCGTCCAGGAATCTGTCAGCAACGCCATGAAACATGCCGGCGCAACGCGGCTCGACATCTCGTTGCAGCGCAGGCAGGAGATGATCCATCTGTCCGTGACCGATAATGGTGTGGGCCTGAAGTCCGGTGCAGCGAATGCCGGCCTGGGGGTGGCGAGCATGAAACATCGTGCCGTACTGCTGGGAGGAACGTTTGAACTCAAGTCCATCACACCCCAGGGGACCCGTGTGGTGGTGATACTGCCTGTGGAGGCGTAACCGTGAACTACTCTGTCCTGATTGCCGATGATCACCCTATCTACCGCGTCGGTTTACGCCATATCCTGAGCAGCGAAGCATGTTACCAATGCACCGAGGCCCGCGACGGTGAGGCGGCGATCCAGCAGATCACCGAGGGTCTGCCCGATATTGCCGTGCTGGACATTAAAATGCCGTTTGCCGGCGGGCTTGAGGTGCTGCAAAAGACAAAATCGCTGTCGCCCAAGACCCGCTTCGTCATGTTAACCATGTACGACGACAGCAAACTGATTGAAAAAGCCTTCGACCTGGGCGCCCATGCCTACCTGTTAAAGGAGGATGCCGAGTCGGAGCTGATTCGTTGTCTGGAGGCCGTGTGCAACGGCCAGCGCTACCTTAGTGCCTCCATCGCCCAGCGGGACGCTGCCATCACCCTGGGCGATGAAAAAATCGCCTCCCTGACCCCTGCCGAGTTAGAGATCGCAAAACTGGTGGGTGAGTTCAAAACCAGCCGCGAAATTGCCGAGCAGCAAAACATCAGCATCCGCACCGTGCAAAACCACCGTCACCACATCGTCGACAAACTGGGCCTCAAAGGCAGCAACGCGCTGCTGCATTTTGCGGCGGAGTATTTTTCGCGTTAAAAGCTCCGACAACCGTGCCGCGGTGATGTCGTTAGTAATTCCAGCCAAGCTGAATCATGGTGATGTTGTCGTCCCCTGTGGAAAGCATGCTGGCCAGGGAGATGCCGCCCGACAGGGTGATGTCGAAGCCAAAGGTCAGGGTGGCTGTTTCATAGTCGGAGTCAATGGCGTCGGCGCTGCTGTCGCCCATCTGGAAACGGCTCCTGCCTTTGTTCTTTGCGTAGGTGACGTAGGGGGTGATTGAGGCCATCTCTGACAGGAAGATATGGTGCTGCATGCCCACCTGAAGGCCGTAAGTCAGCAGGCTGAGGGAGGCATCATCACTGCCACCTGTATCGATGCTGAAATAGGTCAGGCCAAGGGGGATGCCGAGAAAGACAATGGTGTTGCCTGTGCCGCCGGGGTAGGCCTCCATGTTGAAGTTGGCGTTGAACATCAGACCGCTCATTGTGTCGCTCTCGTCGCTCAGTGAGAGCAGGCCCCATGAATTACTTTTCCCCGAGGTGCCGCTTGCGTTGCCGTAGCGATTGCTGAAGTTGATGCCGTACCCGGTGAGGGCGTTGTCGAGATCGATCTTGAGGTAGGTGCCGGTGAAGCGGTGCGACTCCTCGCCGGCTGACACCGCCTCGGTGATGGGGGGAGGGGAAAAGCTGAACTCCGTGCTGGTTTCGGCGCTGTAGGCCGGTGCGCTGGCGAGTGCGGCGAGCATAAACGTCAGGGGGAGTGAACGGTTGGGTTTCATTGTGGTTGTCCTCTTCATCGTGTTGTTCTTCTATTTTGTTGTCAGGTGTTGTTTGTCAGGGGCATGTTTCCCCCAGCGATTGAGCGACGGCCGCATTGATAACGCCGATGAGTACCGATTTTCGATCATCAAAAAGGGGTGCTCCGCCCACGCCAACATAGTTCGCGCTGAGTGTTCTCTGCGTGCTCCAGGCGGTGTTCCCTCTGTAGCGGTCGTAAAGCACGTTATCGCTGATCATCTCGAAGCCGCTTGTGCCGGGAGTGGCGTCGCAGCCGAAGGCAATCTCCGCTCCGTAGTTAATATAAATTTTCGCTGCCAGATCGGTGCTGGAGCCCAGTGCGTAGTTGCAGGTTGATTTGGCCCGGGTGTCGGTGCTGTTTAAGTCGTCATGCGTCAGGTTCAAAAACCGGTAGTCTTCATCGTAGCCACTGGTGGTTTTGATGGTGGTCGGGCACACGGCGTCCGTCGGTCGTGCCAGCTCCGTGGAAGGGGCAGCAACCTCAACCGTGGCTTTTTCAAAGGGCGAAAAATTGAAATTGAGGAAGTCAGCCGAGCGGGTGGGTGAGGCGGTGTATTGCAGGGTGTAGGTGCCGGGCGAGGCGTAGGGGTGGCTCAGGCTCACGCGGCCACCATCAAAGGGGTTGCTGGCGGGCATCTTTCCCGAGGTCATGGTGCCATCGTCCCAGTCGATCAGATAGTCATAGCTCTCATATTGATAACCATTGAACGCCAGCACGCCTCCCCTGGCCGTTAACGTGACTGAGAGAGGTTGGTCGGTGCTGATGCTTGCCGTGGGCAAGCCCTCATAGCCAAAGCTGACGGGGGGGGCGCCCAAGAGCGTCAGGTAGCCGAAGCGCCACGCCGTTTGATTATTGCTGTCGGAGACTTCCACCTTGTATTTGTAGTGGCCGGGTTGGTCAAGATAAAAAGCGTAATCGTCGCTACCGGTCCACACAATGTGGCTTTCGTCGCTGCTGGCCCACCCATCAACCGCCTTGTTCAGGAACCACTTGTAGGTGTAGGGCGGGGTGCCTCCTTCGAGCTCAGCTGTCGCCTTGATCTGTATGGGGGGCGTGTCGGCTGTGGTGACCATGTTTTTATCATCCGGGCTGTGAGACAGCCGGGTAAGGTGCAATCTGTTTGAGAGTACTTTGATGTTCATTGTCGCTGAGCCGGAAAGCCCGGATGCTGACTCGGCTGTGACGATAAAGGGGGTGGTGCCGGGCTTATTGAGTACCTGGTTGTTGAGGTCGAAGCGAATCGAACAATCGCTCTCACAGCTTCCACCTTTCGTGTCGCCCAGGGTCCAGCGCCAGCGGCTGATTTCGGTCACGTCGGTATTCAACACCACGGCGCTGAGATTAAACGGCTCCCCTTCGTCGATGATCGCCGGGCCATAGGCGGTTACATCCAGGGCGTTACCGGCCTCCAGGGTGGCGAGGATGGAGATGCTTTTGAAGGCGGCCACATTCAAGCCTGTTGTGGGTTCGGTGAATTCCGCCATCAGTGTGTAGAGTCCGGCCTGTGCCACAGACAGCTTCGTCGTGCCGGTGCGGCTATTGTGGATCAGCTCGTGGGGCACATCCTCAATGAGTCGCCATCGGCTCTCTACACCCACTACGGCGGAAAGTGTCTGCTCCGAGTATTGGCCGGCGATATTGACCGGAAGTACTTCCGGGCCAAAGATGCCGGGGCGGAAATTTTCGGGCAGCTCTTCCAGGCGCACGGCCGAGAGGCGTGAGAACCCAGGGGTCAACGCCACTAACATACCTCCTTCCACCTGTGTTTGGAGCAGCGTGATGCGTCCGCTCTCTTCAAAGCGGGAGATCATGAGCGTGTTGGGGTCTTCGCCCGCAGGAATGGGGAGAGTGACTTTGACGGGCTTGTCTGGCTGCGTGTCGATGTCGATTTGAAAGGCTCTGCCGACGGCGGTGATCTGCCCTGTCGCCGGGGGTGGCGTGGCCTCTCTGACCGTGACCGTTGTGCCGGCGGGCAGGCTGTCTTTGGGGAAGCTGAGTGTGCCGCCACTGTCTCCCAGAGACAGTATCTCATCGTTTGCGCCGACAGGCTGGGTCACGGGGGCGCTGTTACCGCCGCCGCCACCGCAGGCGGACAAGAGGAGCAGTAGCAGAAGGGATGCGATGTAGCGTCCTGGCACGGAGAGACAGGCGGGTTCTCTTTTTCTCATGGCGGGCATCTCTAGTTTTTATAATGCACCCGGGCGGGGCAGGTGTTAACTGAGAAGGTGTTGGTCAGCGGTGTGGGCCGGGTCAGCTCATCCGCTCAGTTTCTCTTGCTCTGGCCGGGATGGTTTGATCTGTTTCACAGTGTTCCCGACTCAAGGCTAGCTGATCGAGGGGGTATGGCGCATGAGCACATGTACTCATTTTTCGACCAGGGAACACCACCCCAGTGTGGCCAGCAGATGGGAGAAATTTTGTTCCAGTGGCGACCGGATCGTCGTTTCCCTGTCTGTATAGGGGTGGTTAAAACGGATCTGCGTGGCGGCCAGCAGCAGGCGTCTGGAGCCGAATTTGTCCGTGAACAGTCGGTTGTGTTTGCTTTTGCCGTGGGTGGTGTCACCGATGATGGGGTGGTTGATGTGTTTCATGTGGCGGCGCAGCTGGTGCTTGCGGCCGCTGGCGGGCTTGAGTTCCACCAGGGAGTAGCGGCTGCTGGGGTAGCGGTCGACACGGTAGGGGAGTTCAATGGTGGCGAGGCGGCGGTAGTCGGTGGTGGCGCTTTGGGCCGCTTTGCCGGGCTGGGCATCCTTGTCGGCGATGCGATCCGGCATGCGGCTCAGGGGGTGGTCGATGTGGCCGCGCTCGTCGGTGTAGCCCCGCACCACGGCGAGGTAGGTTTTGCGAACGCTGTTGTTCATGAACGCCTGGGTCAGGTGCTGATTGGCTTCCTGATGCAGAGCGAAGAGGAGGACGCCGGAGGTGGGCTTGTCGAGGCGGTGGACGGGGTAGACGCGCTGGCCGATCTGGTTGCGCAGAATCTGGATGGCGAAGCGCGTTTCGTGGCGATCGATTTCACTGCGGTGCACCAGCAGGCCGGCGGGTTTGTTGATGGCGATGAAGTGCTCGTCCCGATAGAGGATGTCGAGCTGTTCCCGAACATTCACGCCGGGCTATTCCGTCCAGACGTTGGCGAGCTGGGCGACGAAATCGTCAAATTCACGCGGCGGGTGGCCGACAATCTCCTGCTGTTGCTGTAGCTCCTCCTCGGTGGCGATGAGGCCGTGTTGCTGGTAGTACTGATAGAGAATTTTGAACTCCTGCACCATCCAGTTAGGCATCATGTGCCGGGCCTGGGCGGCCCAGTTCTCCAGGTCATCGCCAGCGTAGCGGACCGGCTTGCCAAAATGGCGGCTGTAGACCTCGGCGATGCTGTCGCCGGTGAGCACTTCGCGACCATGGAGGGTGTACTCCTTGCCATCGAAGCGGTCGCTGCTGAGGGCGTTGACCACCGCGTCGGCCACGTCATGGACGTTAACCCGGTTGAGGCCGATATGGCCGAGGGGCTGGGGGTAGACGTCGTAGAGCGTGATCGCCGCTTTGCCCCAGTAGTCGTTCT
>JALTMR010000459.1 GCA_027001525.1 Gammaproteobacteria bacterium | reverse complement strand
ATATTTCGTGCCTGGTCAATATATCCCTGTCTGCAGCGTAGATTATGTTGCCTGGAAACGGGCCAAGGCAATACGAGTCTGCGTTTTTTCCACTATTTTGTCGTTAAGTAATGACGCGTACTTCTTATTTTGAATATAACTGCTTGTTTTTTATGCGGTTAATTTGTCGCCTCCAGGCGACGTTCATCCGTTTTTCAGCGCTGGATCAGCTTGCTTGTCGTGCTGAGACGAGCTTGGCTTTACGAGGGGTTGGCGGTATAGTGCGCGCTCGACAGAAACTGTCCGTGGGAGAGTTTTCCGGTTTTGAGCCGGAAACGCCGAAGGCGCAACCCGCCCGGAATCGCTCAGGCCTCAGGACCGCAGACGGTTGTCGACTCTGGAGAGCGATCAGATCGATCCACCGAAGGGGTGAGCCGCTGTAGCGCGGCTAAACTCTCAGGTCACCGGACAGAGGGGCGACGGCTATGCGCAGCAGCGTTTAGCCGTCGCCCTTTTTTCGTTTATGGTGGTGGGGAATGACTCGCTTGAAGAGCCTCTCTGTGACATGTCTGCGTCCCTTCCTCCGAGTGTTTGAACCCCTGTTATTGAAGGACTTTTGATGACTATCAGCACCCCTCTTTTGGATCAGCACATTGCCGCTGGTGGCAAAATGGTCGATTTTGCCGGCTGGGAGATGCCGCTGCACTACGGCTCCCAGATCGAAGAGCACCATGCTGTGCGCCGGGATGCGGGCATGTTTGATGTCTCCCACATGGCGGTGGTTGATCTGCGTGGTGCCGGGGTGCGTGATTTTCTCCGTACCTTGTTGGCCAATGATGTGGCCAAGCTCAAAACGCCCGGAAAGGCCCTCTACAGCTGCATGCTTAAAGAGGACGGCGGTGTGATCGACGATTTGATCGTCTACTTCCTGGCGGATGATTTTTTTCGTCTGGTGGTCAATGCCGGCACGCGCGACAAGGATTTGGCCTGGATTCGCCGCCAGGCGGCACCGGCGGGTGTCGAGGTGGTTGAGCGTCGCGACCTGGCCATGATCGCCGTGCAGGGCCCTCATGCCCGCGAGAAGGCCGATAAGGTCTTCACCCCTGCGCAATGCCGGGCGGCGCAGGCCCTGAAGGTTTTCAGTGGTGTCGAGTCTGAAGGGTTGTTTATTGCCCGTACCGGTTATACCGGCGAAGAGGGTTATGAAATCATGGTTGATGCCGCTGATGCTCCTGGCTTGTGGCAAGTGTTGCTGGCGCAGGGTGTTCGCCCCATTGGTCTGGGGGCGCGTGACAGTTTGCGCCTGGAGGCCGGCATGAATCTTTATGGCTCCGATATGGACGAGTCCACCACACCGCTGGTCTCCGGCTTGAGCTGGACGGTGGCGCTGGAGCCACAGACGCGTGACTTTACAGGCCGCTGCGCCTTGGAGGCGCAGCGTGACCAAGGTAACCTGCAGAAAGTTGTGGGTTTGGTTCTGCAGGGGCGAGGTGTCTTGCGGGCCCACCAGAAAGTGGTGCTGGACGGCAAAACCGTGGGCGAGACCACCAGTGGGGGCTTTTCTCCCAGCCTGAACAAGTCGATCGCGTTGGCGCGCGTCGAGGCCTGTGTGGCCGATACCTGTCAGGTCGAGGTGCGAGGCAAAGGGCTGGACTGCATCGTGGTCAAGCCGCCCTTTGTTCGCCACGGCAAGGCGTGTATCGATCTGGATTAAATAGCTCCACTCCCCCTGAATGGGCATACGTGGCAAATAAACGAGTTAATTAGCGAGGTTAACAACATGGCAGAGATCCCTTCACATCTGAAATTTTCGCGCTCTCATGAATGGGTGGAAGTGCTGGACGACGGTACCGCGCGGGTTGGCATTACCGATCACGCTCAGGAGCTGCTGGGTGACATGGTATTTATCGAAGTGCCGGAATGCGGCAGTGAGGTGAGTGCGGGTGACGAATGCGCTGTTGTGGAGTCGGTCAAGGCCGCCTCTGATGTCTACAGCCCGGTCTCAGGGGAGGTGGTGGAGGTCAATGAAGAGCTGGCCGACAGCCCCGATCTGGTCAACCATCATCCCTACGGTGACGGCTGGCTCTACCGCGTCAAATTAAGTGACGACGCTGAACTGGACGACTTGCTTGATGGCGATGGTTACGCCGAGCTGGTTGCCGACGAAGACCACTAACAATTCCGAACGACGGTTTTAGATCATGCCCTTTATTCCCCATACTGAAGACGATGTGACCGAGATGCTGGCCGTTATTGGCGCAGCCAGCATCGAAGCGCTGTTTGATGAAATTCCTGCCGAGCTGCGTGTCCAGGGCCTGCCCGACCTTCCCGAGGGGATGAACGAAATGGCGGTGTCGCGCATGATGAGCGAGCGTGCCGCTGGTGATGCCAGAGGGTTGAACTTTATTGGTGCGGGTGCGTATGAGCACCATATCCCCACGGCCGTGTGGGATATCGCCACTCGGGGGGAGTTCTACTCTGCTTACACCCCCTATCAGGCTGAAGCGAGTCAGGGCACACTGCAGGTGCTCTACGAGTACCAGACAATGATGGCGAGCCTGACGGGGCTGGACGTCTCCAACGCCTCGCTCTACGACGGTGCCTCGGCCCTGGCTGAGGCGGTGCTGATGGCAGTGCGGGCGCACCGGAAGTCGAAGTCGAAGCGCATTCTGATGCCTGCCACGGTGCACCCGGCCTACCGCAAGGTGGTGGAGGTTATCGTGCGTAACCAGGGCCTCTCCATTGTCGACATTCCCTACTGCGGCGAACGTGGCCTGACCTTGCTTGACGCCCTCAAGCCCTACGAGGGTGAGGACATTACCGCCCTGGTGATCCCCCAGCCCAACTTCTTCGGTGTGCTGGAGGATGTGGATGCGCTGACCGATTGGGCTCACGCGAACAAGGCGCTGGCGATTGCGGTGGTCAACCCGACGGCGTTGGCGCTGTTGACTCCACCCGGGGAGTGGGGCGAGCAGGGCGCTGATATTGCCTGCGGCGAGGGCCAGCCCCTCGGCGTGCCGCTTTCCAGCGGTGGCCCCAACTTCGGTTTCATGTGTTGCAAGCAGGCATTTGTACGCCAGTTGCCGGGGCGAATCATCGGCCGCACCGTCGATCTCGAAGGCAAGCCCGGCTTCACTCTCACGCTTCAGGCGCGCGAGCAGCACATCCGCCGCTCCAAGGCCACGTCAAACATCTGCACCAATCAGGGCCTAATGGTTACGGCGGCGACCATCTACATGTCGCTGCTCGGGGCGGAAGGGTTGGAGCGCGTGGCCGCCAGCAGTCATGCCAATACGGCCAGGCTGGCGCAGACGCTCTCGGCCATTGATGGTGTCGATGTGCTGTTTTCAGGCGCGGCGTTTCATGAGGTTGTGCTGCACCTGCCGAAAGCGGCCGACGAGGTGCTCTCAGCGCTGGCGCAGGAGGGCATCTTTGGCGGCTACGACTTGGGCAGGGACTACCCGGGGCTGGAAAACGCCCTCCTGGTCTGTGCTACCGAGACCAAAACCCCCCAGGATCTGGATCGCTACCGGCAGTGTTTGACGGCCGTTCTGGCGGCTTGAATCCGTTATACAACTTAAGGAAAGAGAGGGCGAATGGCCAGCATTTCATTGAGAGGACAGCCGATAGAGACGTGCGGCTCGCTGCCGCAGATCGGCGAGTCGATTCCCGACTTTGTGTTGGTGGACGCCAAGCTGTGTGATCGTACGCTGGCCGATTACGCCGGCAAGAAAAAGATCATCAGCATCGTCCCCAGCCTCGACACCCCCGTCTGCGCCAAATCGGCCAGGCGTTTCAACGACTTTGCCACTGACCGGGATGATTTCGTCATGCTGGTGGTTTCGGCTGACCTGCCGTTTGCCCAGGGCCGATTTTGCGGCAAGGAGAAGCTGAAAAACGTCGTCACCCTCTCGACGATGCGTTCGGGTGATTTTGCCAGGGACTACGGCGTCCTGATGCTGGATGGCCCCCTGGCCGGCCTGACCGCCCGCGCCGTACTGGTGGTTGATGAGCACAACAAGGTGCTCTACTCCGAATTGCCGGAGGATCTGACCAGCGAGCCGGATTACAGTCGCGCCGTAGCGGCATTGCAGTAACTTTATCCCCCAAGATTGAAAGACCGAATTCATGAGCACACTGATATTTGAACAATCACGCCCGGGCCGTTTTGCTGCGGCGCAGGCTCCGAAGGACAAGGCTGCGGTTACTGCCATTCCCGCCGGTTTGCGCCGCAAACAGCGGCCGCTGATGCCTGAAGTGTCAGAGATGGAGGTGGTGCGCCACTACACGCGGCTGTCGCAGAAAAACTTTTCCATCGATACCCAGTTCTACCCGCTGGGCTCCTGCACCATGAAGTACAACCCCAGAGCCTGCAACGCGCTGGCGCTGCTGCCCGGTTTCGCCCAGCGCCACCCTTACGCGCCGGAGTCCAGTGGCCAGGGGGTGTTGGCCTGTCTCTACGATCTGCAGGAGATTCTGAAAGAGGTCACCGGTATGAAGGGGGTTTCGCTCACGCCGGCGGCCGGTGCGCAGGGCGAGTTCGCCGGCGTGGCCATGATTCGTGCCTACCACGATGCGCGCGGTGACAGTGAGCGGTGCGAAATTCTGGTGCCCGATGCTGCTCACGGCACCAATCCCGCCACGGCGGTCATGTGTGGTTACAAAGTCAAAGAGCTGCCCACCAAGAGCGACGGCGATATCGATATCGACGCCTTGCGCGCGGCGGTTGGCCCCCGGACAGCCGGCATCATGCTGACCAACCCCTCCACCGTGGGGGTGTTTGAGCGGCGTATCAAAGAGATCGCCCAGATCGTCCACGATGCCGGCGGCCTGCTCTACTACGATGGCGCCAACCTGAACGCCATTTTGGGTAAATCCCGTCCGGGTGACATGGGGTTCGATGTGATTCACATGAACCTGCATAAAACCTTCTCCACCCCCCACGGCGGAGGCGGCCCCGGTGCCGGCCCGGTGGGGGTGAGCGAGCGTTTGCTGCCCTTTATGCCGATCCCTGTGGTCGGTTACGACGGTAAAAACTATCGCTGGCTGACGGAGCGGGATATGCCCCAGTCGATTGGCCGTCTGTCCGCTTTTGCCGGCAATATTGGCGTCCTGCTGCGGGCCTATGTTTATGCTCTCATGCTGGGCCGTGAAGGGATGGTGCGGGTGGCGGAGTTTGCCACGCTGAACGCCAACTACATGGCGGCCAGATTACGCCAGGCCGGCTTTGATCTGGCCTACCCGGAGCGCCGTGCCAGCCATGAGTTTATCGTCACCCTCAAGCGTCAGGCGAAAACGCTGAATACCAACGCGATGGATTTTGCCAAGCGCCTGCTCGACTACGGCTTTCATGCCCCCACAACCTATTTTCCGTTGCTGGTGCCGGAGTGCTTCCTCATTGAACCGACAGAGACCGAAGCGCGAGATGCCCTGGACGGTTTCATCGACGCAATGATCAAGATCGAAGCCGAAGCAGGCGAAGATGCCGATGCCGTCAAAGGCGCGCCTTACACCCAACCGGTACGCCGTTTGGATGATGTGCGGGCCGCCCGGGAACTTGATCTAACCTGGGCACCTGATACAGAACAATGAAGCCCGGAGATACAGGCTTGACCCGCGTCATCAAGGCTGCGGGATACTCGTGGCAAGGAATCAAGGCGACCTATAAATACGAAGCGGCCTTTCGTCAGGAGCTGGGGCTGATGCTGGTTCTGGTGCCTCTGGCGCTCTGGCTGGGGCAGGGGGGCGTTGACTACGCCCTGCTCATCGGCAGCTGTTTTCTGGTGCTCATCGCCGAGCTAATCAATTCCGCCATCGAAGCGGTGGTGGATCGGTTCGGGGGTGAGATTCACGAGCTATCGGGGCGCGCCAAGGATATTGGTTCTGCCGCCGTGTCGGTTGCGCTGTTGAATGTTGTGTTGGTCTGGTTTTTTGTATTGATTTTGTAAGTGATGACGGACTCTTCCCCGCGTCTGCATCAGGCCGGGGTGAGTCAGAATAAGAAAATTGACTGGGAGAAAAAAATGTCTGCACTGATCTGTGGTTCCTACGCCTTTGACAACATCATGGTTTTTCACGACCGCTTCAAGAACCACATCCTGCCCGATAAGGTGCACATGTTGAACGTCTCCTTCCTCGTGCCTGACATGCGCCGCGAGTTCGGTGGTTGTGCTGGCAATATCGCCTACAACCTGAAATTGCTGGGTGGTAATCCACTGCCGATGGCCACCGTCGGGACAGACTTTGGCCCTTATGCCGAGTGGATGGATAAGTGTGGTATCTCCCGCCAGCACATTAAAGTGGTCGAGGGCAGCTACACCGGCCAGGCCTTTATCACCACCGATCTGGACGATAACCAGATCACCGCTTTCCACCCCGGGGCCATGGGCTTTGCCCACGACCAGCAAGTGAGTGAAGCGAAAGATGTGAAGCTGGGTATTGTCTCCCCGGATGGGCGCGACGGCATGATTGAACATGCCCAGCAGTTTGCCGAGCGGGGGATCCCCTTTATCTTCGATCCCGGTCAGGGGATGCCGATGTTTGATGGCGACGATTTGATGCGCTTTGTCGAACAGGCCACCTACGTCACGGTGAACGATTACGAGATGCAGTTATTGCAAGATCGCACCGGTAAATCTCCTCACGAGATTGCCGAGCATGTCGAAGCCTTGATTGTGACCATGGGGGGCGATGGCTCCCACATCTACACCAAGAAGCATCGTCACGAAATTCCCTCGGCAACCACCGCCCAACTGGCCGACCCCACCGGCTGCGGCGACGCCTACCGCGCCGGCTTGCTGTTCGGTTTGATGCACGACATGGATTGGGAGACCACCGGCCGCATTGCCTCGTTGATGGGGGCGATAAAAATCGAACAGCACGGTACGCAAAATCATCGCTTTACACGGGATGAATTTGACGAGCGTTTCAACAAGGCGTTCGGTTACCCATTGTAACCGTTGTAAATGCCTCGCCGAGAGGGCAAGCAGTCAGCGGCTAGTCATCAGCCAGACTGAGCCCTCCGGGAGAGGGCGGTGTCGGGGGGGCATCGCTGTCTGCCAGGCTCAAGCCGCTGCTGCTGTCATCCAGCACATCTCCCCCTTTCTCCTCCAGGCTGATTCGCAGGCGCAGGTTGTTGGGTGAGTCGGCATTGCGGAGGGCTTCGTCCAGCGTGATCCGGCCCTCTTTGTAGAGATGGTAAAGCGCGCCGTCGAAGGTGCGCATGCCTATGTTTTCAGACTTCGCCATGATCTCCTTGATTTCGGAGATTTCACCTTTCAGGATCAGGTCGCAGATCATCGGTGTGCCCAGGAGCACCTCAATCGCGGCGGCCCGTTTGTTGTCAACGGTGGGGATCAGGCGTTGCGAAATGAAGCCGCGAATGTTGAGCGAGAGGTCGAGCAGCAGCTGGTTATGACGCTCTTCGGGGAAGAAGTTGATGATGCGGTCCAGGGCCTGGTTGGCGTTATTGGCGTGCAGGGTGGAGATGGCCAGGTGGCCCGTCTCGGCAAAGGCCAGCGCATGTTCCATGGTCTCCTGGTCACGGATCTCGCCGATGAGGATGACATCGGGTGCCTGGCGCAGGGTATTTTTCAGTGCATCTTCAAAGCTCATGGTGTCCACGCCAACTTCACGCTGATTGACGATGGATTTCTTGTGTTTGTGGACGAATTCAATGGGGTCTTCGATGGTGATGATATGCCCCGCGCTGTTGGCATTGCGGTAGTCGATGAGTGCAGCAAGGGAGGTGGATTTTCCCGAGCCGGTACCGCCGACAAACAGAATCAAGCCCCGTTTTTGCATCACCAGTTTGGTCAGAATGGAGGGCAGGCCCAGGTCTTCCCAGTGGGGAATGTCCATTTTGATGGAGCGGATCACCATGCCGGCCTGGTTGCGCTGCTTGAAAATGTTGACGCGAAAGCGACCGACCCCCGGCTCGGAGATGGCCAGATTCATTTCGGGCCGGTTCTTGAACTCCTGGCGCTGCTCCTCGTTCATTACCGAAAAGGCAATTTCATCGACCCGCCCTGGCGGCAGTGGCACCTTTTCCAGCGGAATTAACTGGCCCTGAATTTTGGCGCTGGCAGGGGCTCCGGTAGTCAGGTAAAGGTCCGAGGCGTCCTTCATGATCATGATTTTCAGATAATCTTTGAGTTCCATTCCTTGCTCCGTACGCTGGCTCTTGAAACCGGGCTGTGACCCAACTATCGGCCCTGATGGAGGCAACTTGAGAAGTGCTAAGATTCGCTTGATGGCCTTCGGCCGCGACCTCTCTTCCGTCTCCAGAAAATAAGGAATGGCCCTGCATGACCGAGCTCTCTTCCCCCAGTGCAATTGCGGCGATGTTTGCGGATGAATTAGCCAGCTTGCCGAAAGACCTTCGTCAGCGTGTTGAGTCGTACTGGCGTGACTTTTTTGCTGAGGTGCAGGAGGGCTCCGGGCTGGCGTCTGCCCTGCCTCAGGATCGTGCCACGTTAGCGGCGCTGGCCAAGGTCTGGGCCTGTAGCGACTTCGTGGCGCACAATTGCAGTCGTCACCCCCGGGTATTGGCGGATTTGCTCAGCAGTGGCGACCTGCTGCGTCGCTATCGCAAGGGGGAGTATGAGGAGGCACTCCGTGTGGCGCTGGAGCCCAGCGTTGACGATCCCTCACTGGCGGTTGCGCTACGTCAGTTCCGGCGCCGTGAGATGGTGCGCATCGCCTGGCGTGATCTGGCCGGGTGGGCCGATCTGGATGAGACATTGGCGGAGCTTTCGGCCTTGGCGTGTGCCGCAATTGACGGGGCGCTCGGACGCCTCTACCAGTGGCATTGCCGTGATTTTGGTGTGCCCCATGGGCGTCACAGCGGTGCGGTGCAGCAGATGGTGGTGCTGGGCATGGGCAAGCTGGGCGCGGATGAGCTTAATTTCTCCTCTGATATCGATCTGATTTTTGCCTATCCCGAAGATGGGGAGACGCGGGGGGAGCGCTGTCTCGACAATCAGGCCTTTTTTATCCGCCTCGGCCAGCGCCTGATCAATGCCCTGAACCAGCAGACGGGGGACGGCTTCGTCTTTCGGGTCGACATGCGTTTGCGTCCGTTCGGCGAGTCCGGCCCCCTGGTGGCCAACTTCAATGCGGTAGAGTCCTACTATCAGAGCCATGGCCGGGCGTGGGAGCGCTACGCCCTGATCAAGGCCGCTGTAGTGGCCGGTGATCGACAGGCCGGAGCGGCTCTGCTCGACACCTTGCACCCTTTCATCTATCGCCGCTACCTCGACTACGGTGCATTTGAATCGCTGCGCGAGATGAAGGCGATGATCAGCCAGCAGGTGGCGCGCAAGGGGATGGATGACAATATCAAGCTGGGTGCTGGCGGTATTCGTGAGGTGGAGTTTATCGGTCAGGCCTTTCAGTTGATTCGGGGCGGCCGCGAACCGGCCCTCCAGGTGCGCGGCATCCGCCAGGTGTTACGTTATCTGGGGCAGCACGATTACCTGCCACACTACGTCAGTGAGGCGCTGGACCGGGCTTATCTCTTTTTGCGACGGGCGGAGAACCGCATTCAGGCACAGGCCGACCAGCAGCTCCACTCCCTGCCGACGGATGAGGTCAACCGCCAGCGCCTCGCCCTGGCCATGGGCTATGAACAGTGGGCCGAATTTGAGGCCGATCTGCGCCGTCACATGACCACCGTCCATAGCCACTTTGAGCAGGTGTTCAGCGCGCCGCAGCGCGAACAGGCTGCTGAGCAGGGCTCAGTGCTTGATGCCGCATGGGCCGGTGCAGATACCGAGGTGGAGATTCTGCGGGCCCAGGGGTTTGACGACCCTGAGGCCGCCGCCGCTGTGCTGGCCGGCCTGCGTGACAGCCGGCGCTATCAAAATCTCATGCCACAGGCGCGTGAGCGGCTGGATCGGCTGATGCCGCTGCTGCTGGGGGCGGTCGCCGCGGTGGAGAATGCCAGTGAGACCTTGCAGCGGGTGGTGGGGTTGTTAGAGGCCGTGGTGCGCCGCAGCGCCTACCTTGCCCTGCTGGTGGAGAACCCGATGGCGTTGTCTCAGCTGGTCAAGCTCTGTTCCGCCAGCCCCTGGATTGCCGCCCGTCTGGCACGTCACCCGTTGTTGCTGGACGAGCTGCTCGACCCGCGCACGCTCTATGTGCCGCTGGACAAGCGCGATCTCGGCGCCAGTCTCGACCAGATGTTGGCTCGCGTAGGGGATGATGACGAGCAGACGTTGGAAGCGTTGCGTCAGTTCAAGCAGGCGCAGGTGTTGCGGGTCGCGGCGGCGGATGTCTCCGGCGTCTACCCGCTGATGCAGGTGAGTGATCATCTGACGGAGATCGCCGAGGTGCTGGTGCAGCGCTCGGTCGACATCGCCTACACCCACCTGACGGCGCGTCATGGCCACCCCCTTCCCCGACATACTTCAAGCGGCGAGCCTGGCTTTATCGTTGTGGCCTACGGCAAGCTGGGGGGGATTGAGCTGGGCTATGGCTCCGATCTCGATCTGGTCTTCCTGCACGGCAATGAAGGCGATGGCCAGGTGACTGACGGCGAGCGCCCCATCGACAATGCGGTCTTCTTTGCCCGCCTGGGCCAGCGCATCATCCACACCATGACTGCCCATACCGCTGCCGGGGTGCTCTACGAGATAGACTCCCGCCTGCGCCCCAGCGGCGCGGCCGGCATGCTGGTCAGCAGCATCGATGCCTTTGACCAGTATCAGCGCAATGACGCCTGGACGTGGGAACATCAAGCCCTGGTGCGGGCCCGGGTGGTGGCGGGAGAGGCTCGCCTGGCGCAGCAGTTTCAGGCGGTACGGCGTGCGGTACTGAGC
>JALTMR010000458.1 GCA_027001525.1 Gammaproteobacteria bacterium | reverse complement strand
CATGGCTGAGGATGCGGAGCGGGTGCGGGTGATAGCTAAAGAGATTGAGCAGTACCTCGCTGACCACCCGGAGGCGGCGGACTCGGTGGAGGGGATTGCGTCGTGGTGGCTGCCCAGGCAGCGCATCCACTACGAGGTGGAGATGGTCAAGGGGGCTCTGGAGTATTTGCAGCTTCGGGGCATCGTCTCGGCCACGGGTCAACGTGATGCGGTCTATCGCCTGAATAAACACCATTAGGGCGGTACAAATTCAGTGGTGCAGAGGGAGCAAGGGGGACGCAAGGAAACTTAATGGCCAACGTAAAAAGCATTCATTCGGTATGCAACTCCATTATTCAGTTTTTGCGTAATGCCTACCCCATGACCGATGAGCACCCGTGCGACTTTCGCGTACTGGCATCAGGGGAGCTGACGGCCAGTGCCGATTTTGGCACCACGCTGTCGCTCTATCTCTATCGCGTCACCATGAACGAGCATTTGCGTGGTACCCCGCAACCAGGCCACTCCCGAGATAGCGAAGCCCCGCTGGCACTGGATCTCCACTTCCTGATGACGGTGTGGTCAGAGAGCGCGGCGGCAGAGCAGACCATCTGTGCCTGGGCCATGCAACAGCTGCATCGCCATCCGATTATGGATGTCTCTTCCCTCAGTGAGGAGGGGGGCTGGCGCGCCGACGATGTGGTTCAGATTATTCCCGCAGAGCTGTCCAACGAAGATCTGATGCGCATCTGGGACGCCCTGGCTCCCGAGTACAGACTCTCCATCTCTTACATCGCGCGAGTGGTTCGCATCGATCCGGACGATGATGAAACGGGCCGGCCTGTCGTGGCGACGCGCTATCAGTACGGGGAGAGGTCGTGAGGGAGCGGATCGATCAGCGTGTGCTGGGCGCGCTGCGCCTGGTTGACCGGGTGAGCCAGGTGCCTGTGCGGCGTGCCATGAAAGTTAGCGCGACGAACGCCAGCATGGTTCGCAACGCCAGCGGTTTGTACGTGATTACCGGGGCACCCGCCCTGGCTTCTCACAGCCGTGAATTTCAGCAGCCGCCGACTACCCCGGCCCCTGGTTCCGTCACCCTCTCCATCACGGTGGAAGATCCCCAGGTGCGCTATCTGCCGCGTCTGTTGCGCCTGGATCTGCCGCGTGACGCCGCCCCCGCCAACGCCGGGAACCCCGACTCACTGTTTCACCCTCTGGCGGTGCTGATGTACCCCGCCAGCACCGCCAGTGTTGCCACTAACTGGAGTTCCATTCGCGTCAGCGTCACCAGCACGGGCGGAGCGGCGGTGGCGGGCTGCCTGCTGCGTGTGGTTGACGAGGCAGAGGGCAAGGTACTGGCCAGTGGCCTGTCTGATGAACGGGGCGAGGCGCTGGTGATTGTGCCCGGTGTACCCATCACCAAATTCGCTGATGACGGCGATGAGGGTGACGAAGATGATGACGACGACACCCCTCCCGTCATGATCACTACCTTGCCGGTGCGACTGGAGGTCTCTGCAGGGGCGACCTCATGGCCGCTGGATCCAGATCTGCTGGAGCAGAACCACGCGGCAAACATAAAGAAGAGCAAGTTGTTAACGCTCAAGACAGGACGGATGGAAACAGTAGCAATTAACTTAACGTGATATGGACACCCCGGATTTTGTCAGGGCGCGCCATCTGCAAAAGGGAGATCAAACATGCCTGAATATTTAGCCCCCGGCGTCTACGTCGAAGAGACGAGCTTTCGCGCCAAATCCATCGAGGGTGTCAGTACCAGCACCACCGCCTTCGTTGGCCCCACCCGCAAGGGCCCGACCGATGGCACGCCCGTGCTTATCACCAGCTTTGGTGATTTCGAACGCATTTTTGGTGGCTTCGAAGACCTGAATTTCGGTGCAGGTGAGGTGCCCAACTACATTGCGCATGCGGTGCGTAATTACTTCGACAATGGCGGGGCCCGGCTTTTTATGGCTCGTGTCTACAACGGTGCCGGAGGTGTTGCCCGGAGCGATTTCATCGGCGGCGACGCGGATGATGCCAATAACCTGCGGTTTATCTCCCGTTCCCCCGGTCGCGCTGGTGATGCCAGTGTTACCGTGACGCTCCAGCAAGTCCCGGTGACCCCTCCCGCTTTGGCGCGGGCCCCTCGCGGCAGTGTGATGCTGGACGAGACCACGCTGTTTGTGCGCAATGAGACCGATTGGCGTGATGATGGCGATACCGTTTTTGGCGGGCTGGCGGGTGGTGACGAGTTTTTTATTAGCGCCAACGTGTTAATTCGCGATGCCAGCGGCAGCGAATATTTTTACGATAACCTTGGCCTGGCCCCGGGCCATCCACGCTACATCGGTGATGTGTTAAGTGCCACCCCTGATCGCCAGGTGGATCAGTTGGAACTGGCCTACGCGCTGGAGCTGGGCACGGGCGTAGATGCTTTCCGACTCCACGCCATTCTTGCCGCTGTCAGTGGCGCGGTGCAGTCTCTCACAGGAGGGAGCGATGGTGGTGAGCCCGCTGCGGCCTCATATACCGCCCCCTTGGGGGGATTGGCCCAGGTGGATGACATATCCATTGTGGCCGCTCCCGGTTACTCCAGCTTTGCCGATCGCGGCGGGATTCAGGAAGACCTGCTGCAGCACGCCGAGGCACGCAAGGCCTATCGGTTTGCGGTGCTTGATACTCGTCCCGGCATCATCCCGACGGATGCGTTGACCGACAAATCGGTGGTGGATTCCAGCTACGCCGCCCTCTACTACCCCTGGGTTGTGGTCTCCAACCCGCTAGCGCGCCCCGATGACTCCAGCATCGCGCGTGAAATTGCCCTGCCCCCCTCTG
>JALTMR010000457.1 GCA_027001525.1 Gammaproteobacteria bacterium | reverse complement strand
GCAACTGTGGCCCAGCCGCGATTTTTTCGAAGCCAAGTGGAAAGAGCAGATCAATCGCCACCACAAATTCCACGACACCGGCTACAAACTCGAACCCAACATTAAAGAGGGGCCCGGCGGCCTGCGTGACATCCAGATGATCGGCTGGGTCGCCAAACGCCACTTCAACACCGAAACACTGCGCAGCCTGGTGGAACACCGCTTTCTCACCGAAGAGGAGTATCAGGAGCTGATCGAAGGGCAGAACTTTCTCTGGCGGGTCCGCTTCGCCCTCCACACCACCACAAAACGACGCGAAGACCGGCTCCTCTTCGACTACCAGAAAACCCTAGCCAGCCAGCTCGGCTATCAGGACAGCCCCACCGGCCTGGCGGTAGAGCAGTTTATGAAGCACTACTACCGCAGCATCAAAAAACTCAGCCTGCTCAACGAAATTCTGCTGCAACACTTTCAGGAAGCGATTCTCTACGCCGATGAAAAAAGCCAGCCCGTGCGCATTAACAAGCGCTTTCATATCAAGAAGGGCTTTATCGAGGCCACCCACGAAGAGATCTTCAACCACTACCCCTTCGCCATGCTGGAGATTTTCCTGCTGATGCAGCAGCGCCCGGAGATTACCGGCGTACGCGCCTCCACCATTCGCCTGATCCGCTCCCACCTCTACCTCATTGACGAACAATTTCGCCGCGAACTGTGCAACCAAAGCCTCTTCATGGAGATTATCCGCTACTCCCGAGGCCTCACCCACGCCCTCAGGCGCATGGGCCGCTACGGCATTCTGGAAAAATACATCCCCGCCTTTGGCAACATCACCGGCCTGATGCAGTACGACCTGTTCCACATCTACACCGTTGACGAACACACCCTGATGGTGGTGCGCAACCTGCGCCGCATGAGCATTGCCAAACACGCACAGGAGCTGCCATTTTGCAGCCAGCTGGCCGCCAAAATACCGAAGCAGGAGGTACTCTTTCTGGCCGGCCTGTTTCACGACATCGCCAAAGGCCGGGGCGGCGACCACTCCGAGCTGGGGGCGGTGGACGCCTATGAATTCTGCCGCCTCCACGGCATGGGCAACTACGATGCCCGGCTGGTGGCCTGGCTGGTAAAGAACCACCTCATCATGTCCATGACGGCTCAGCGCAAAGACATCAGCGACCCCGACGTCATCAACAACTTTGCCAACCAGATCGGCAACACCACCCGGCTGTCGTACCTCTTCCTGCTGACCGTCGCCGACATGCGCGCCACCAACCCCTCGTTGTGGAACAGCTGGAAAGGATCGCTGCTGAAAGAGCTGTTCAAGGCCACCCAGCGAGCACTGCGCCGGGGCCTAGAAAACCCCATGAAACAGGCGGAGAATATCAAGGAGACACAAGAGATCGCGCGCGAGATCCTCGCCCGCAACCAGGTCAGCGGCAAGGCGATTGCCCAGCTCTGGCAACACCTCCATGATGACTACTTTCTGCGCCACACCGCCGAGGAGATCGCCTGGCACAGTCAGGCCATCATCGAAAACAAGGGCAAGGAACTACCGCTGATTCTGGTACAACAGGAACTGTGCCGCGGCGGCACCGAGATCTTCATCCACACCCCGCTGGCGGACCACCTCTTTGCGGCCACCACCCGGGCGCTCAACCAGATGGGGCTGACCGTCGCCGATGCCCGCATCATCCAGGCCAGCCACGGCTTTACCTTCGACACCTACGTTGTGCTGGAAGAAGATGGCGAGCCGATTTGCAGCAGCCAGCGCATCGAGGAGATTCTCAACTACCTGCGCCAACACCTTGATGACACCACCCTGATCGGGGTCGACATCAATCGCCGCTCCCCCCGCCAGCTCAAGCACTTCGAAACCAAAACAGACGTCACCTTTTTCGACGACAGCAACAACGACCGCACCGTCATGGAGCTCTTTGCCGCCGACCGCCCCGGCATGTTGTCCCGCGTCGGCCAGGCGCTGATGGAGTGTGGCGTCTACCTGCAAAACGCCAAAATCGCCACCATCGGCGAGCGGGTGGAAGATGTTTTCCATATCACCACCAAAGAGGGCCACGCTTTTACGGATAAAGAGAAACTGACCACATTGCGGCAGAAAATCATCCAGTACCTCGATAACTAAGCCACCCCATGCCCAACCTGAGAACATATACCAGGCAGATGCAGCACCACTGGCTACCGCTGCTGCTCGCCCTCCTCAGCCTCCTCACCGCCACCCTTGGCGACCCCGCCAACCTGCTGTTGCGCTACGACCAGGAGGCGATACGCCACGGCCAGTGGTGGCGATTTCTGACGGCCAACCTGACCCACCTGGGCTGGTCCCATACACTGTTAAACCTGATGGGGCTGGCACTCATCTGGGGGCTGTTTGCCCGGGTCCACGCCACAACGAGCTGGCTCATCATCACCCTGGTCAGCGGTCTGGGGGTCACGCTGGGGCTGTTGCTCTTCAACCCCCACATCGAGTGGTATGTGGGTCTCTCCGGCCTGCTTCATGGCCTGTTCGTCGCCGGAGTCATCGGTGCCATCCGTCAGGGCCACAACCGCGAAGCCCTGCTGCTTGTCGCCATAGCCGCCAAACTGATCTGGGAGCAGGTCAGCGGCCCCCTGCCCGGCACCTCGGAGATGGCCAACGGCCCCGTCATTGTCGATTCACACCTCTACGGGGCCATTGCGGGTGGGTTGATCGCGCTGCTCGTCAGGCCTTCTCGTGCTCAGCCAACAGACTGAGCAACGCCTCCTCTGAGATGATCGCCACCCCCAGCTGCTCCGCCTTGGTCAGCTTTGACCCGGCATCTGCACCGGCCACAACGTAACC
>JALTMR010000456.1 GCA_027001525.1 Gammaproteobacteria bacterium | reverse complement strand
GGACATGCCCTGCATCAGCGTCACCAGCTCCGGCGGGCACTCAAACACCACACGCCCGCCCTGCTGCGCCACCATGGGCAGGTAGCGGCAAAACTGCAGAGTGTCACCAAACCCCTGCTCGGCATGAACCAGAACGGTTTTACCCGCCAGCGCGCTGCCATCCCATTGCGGTTTATGGCGCTGGCGCCGGCCCATCTGCCACACCACTTCGGGGCACTGAAAGCGCCACTCGTAATCCTCCCAGCCCGCCTTAAAACGCCCCAGCGCCAACAGGGCCAGCGCCCGATTCCAGTGCGCACCGGGGTAGTCGGGCTGCAGGCGAATCGCCTCATCGAAGCAGGTCACTGCCGTCTCCAGCTGCCCCAGGCTGGCGTGAAGATGACCGACGCTGGCATGGGTTGCGGCGTTGCGCGGGTTGAGCGTCAGGGCCTTCCGGTAGTGCTCGGCCGCTTCATCAAAAGCCCGCTGTTGCAGGCAAAGATTGCCGAGATTGGCGTAGGCGTCATCCGCCCGCGGATTCAGGCTGAGCGCTTTGCGGTAGCTTGCCCGCGCTGCATCGAACTGGCCGAGATCCTGCAGCACGATACCCAGATTGTTGTGCACGGCGACATCACCGGGATTCAGCTCGGCGGCCCGTTCGAAAGCGCGGCGGGCTTCATCCAGTTGACCCAGATCCTGACGCAGACGCCCCAGCTGGGCAAAACCCTCAAATGCCCCGGGCATGAGACGGGTGTAGGTCTGTAAATGGGGCAGCGCCGCCTGCAAGCGCCCCTGGGAGAGCAGCAGGTAGCTGAGATTGAAGTGGGCCTGGGCCAAATCATCACGCAACGCCAGGGCCTGGCGAAACGCCGCTTCCGCCTCGTCCAGAAAGCCCATCATGCCGTTGACCGCGCCAAGATTGAGCCACACCTCGGGGTCACGGGGGTCGATCCGGCTAATGCGTTCAAAGGCCGCCCGGGCCTCCGGCAGCTGGCGCTGGCGAAGCAGTTGCTCCGCCTTTCTCTTTTTCGAGCGGGTTAGCACATCACGTCGCGCCATGGCTGTTTATCCCGGGGGTTGCAGGCCATCAGTGGCCGGTCAGTTAAAGAAGATCAAAACCGCGCTGCAGATCGGCCTTCAGATCGTCCACCTCCTCCAGCCCCACGGCGATACGGATCAGCCCGTCGCCAATGCCCGCCTCGGCGCGCTGCTCCGGCGTCAAACGGCCGTGAGTGGTAGTGGCCGGGTGGGTGATGGTGGTTTTGGTATCGCCCAGATTGGCGGTGATGGAGACCAGTCTGGTGGCATCGATCAAGGTCCAGGCCGCCTCTTTCCCCCCTTTCACTTCAAACGAGAGCACGCCGCCAAAACCGTCCTGCTGCTGCGCCGCCAACTGGTGCTGCGGGTGCGAGGGCAAACCGGGGTAGTTCACCCTGGCCACCGCCGCCTGCTGCTCCAGCCACTGCGCCATCGCCAGTGTGTTTTCACAGTGAGCCCGCATCCGCAGCCTCAAGGTCTCCAGCCCTTTGAGAAAAACCCAGGCATTAAACGGGCTCATGGTCGGCCCGGCGGTGCGCAGAAACCCATAGATGTCGGTGCCCACCAGATCCTGCTTGCCCACCACCGCGCCGCCGATGCAGCGCCCCTGACCATCGAGATACTTGGTGGCCGAGTGGATGATGATATCGGCACCCTGCTCCAGCGGGCGTTGCAGGGCAGGGGTACAGAAACAGTTATCCACCACCAGCTGGCAATCGTGTTCGTGGGCCAGATCAGCCAGGGCGCGCACGTCGGCAATTTCGGTGAGCGGATTGGAGGGGGTCTCCAGAAACAGCAGCCTGGTTTCGGGCCGAATGGCATTGCGCCAGGCATCCAGATCAGTGAGATCGACAAAGGTCGCCGCCACCCCGAACTTGGCCATGAAGTTGGTCATTAACACCGACGTGGTGCCAAAGATCGCCCGCGACGAGACGATGTGATCCCCGCTTTCAAGCAGCGCCATAAAAGTGGAGAGAATGGCCGCCATGCCCGATGAGGTCGCCACGCAACACTCGCCCCCCTCCATCGCCGCCAGACGCTGTTCAAAAGTGCGCACGGTAGGATTGGTGAAACGCGAATAGATATTCCCCGGCTCCGCGCCAGAGAAACGCGCTGCGGCCTCGGCGGCACTGCCAAATACGTAACTGGAGGTGGGGAAAATAGGCTCTGACTGCTCCGACTCCCCCGTGCGCTGCTGACCACCGCGCACCGCCAGGGTGTCAAAACCATACTCATCAAAATCAAAGGACATACTGCCTCCTGGGCATCAAAATTCAAATACTGATCGCCGGGCAGATTTCAGACGTAAAAAAACCCGCGTTAGGCTGAATGCTAAAGCAGGTGAGAGACCGTCGCTTTAGCTGCATTTTTAACGCGCCCGCAATCTGAGCTCAAATCGGCGCTGTGGACATAGGCTAGAGAACCCGCCCCGATGTGTCAACTCAGGGCTTGGGCACAATCACCCGCTTTTCGTATTTGAAGGTATCTTTGTAGAAAGTCTCGATGGAGTCCTTGACCATCTGTTTTTTAAAGGCGCTGTCGATCTTGAGCCAGCGTTCGATCAGCTCTTCGCTGAGCCCACACTCCTGTAGCGAGTCACGCAGCAGCGCTTTGCGCACCTGAAACAGCTCTTCGGTAATGTACATCTGACGATGAGCCATGGCCAGCGGCTTGCCCATATAGTCCTTCGGGCCGCCCATCTTTTCCGCCATAAAAGAGGTTTGTCGCCCTTCAATCGCTTCCTGATTGTGGCCTTCAAAATACTGCTTCAACCAGGGGTGGACGTAGATTTTGTCGTAGAAGATTT
>JALTMR010000455.1 GCA_027001525.1 Gammaproteobacteria bacterium | reverse complement strand
GGGGTGATGAGGTCTCCGCCTGGAGGGGGGGAGCGATCAGCAGGAGCAGCCCCGCCGCCGCGCTAAAAATGGTAGTTATAGGCGATGCCATAGACCCTGTTTCCGTCGAGGTAAGGAGAGAAGTAGCCCCGTTGCGCGAGGGTGTGGCCCCCGGCCTGCGCCGAGGCTCTTCTTTTTTTGCCCCGTTCGACGGCGATGTCCCCGGCCAGGTAGCCGATGGCAATGCCCAGCGGGTAGTCGCTGGCCCAGTGCACGCCATTATTCATCATGGCGAAGCCCAGCAGCCCCATGAGGGTGTAACCGGTGGGCTTGATCCACGTTTTCTCGGGGTAGTTGGCTGCCAGAATCGTGGTGGTGGCCATGGCGGTGGCCAGATGCCCCGAGGGCATGGCGTCGTATTTTGAAACTTCGCTCGAGTAGTCTGACTGGGAGGGAAACAGATCCCAGCGGCCGCCATCCCGTGTGGCCCGGTAGGGTGACTCACGCCCGGTGGAACGTTTGATCACCTGCACCACAATGCCGGTGACGATAATGCCTTCCATGATCTGGCTGGCGGTGTTCAGGGCCCGGTAGTCGTCGTAGATTGCACCGTAGGTGGCCAGGCCACCGGCGATGGACACATGGGTGATACCGTCACCGATGAAATACATGCCGGCATTGAGATTGAGTGGTGCGCGCACCGGCAGATCGAGACCGGCAGCGGAGAAGTCGATGATCATTTTGGATTCGCGACCATTTTTTGTATCCGAAATCAGGCCGAGATCACGGGCGAAGCGTTGCGATTCGTCGAGGATATCCTGGTCATATTTGACCAGCAGGGCGGTGCCCAGTGTCAGGCCGATCAGGGGTTTGTAATTCTTTTTCGGGTCGATTCGGCGTACAAAGGTTTTCAAATCCCCCCAGATGTTGCTGACAAACTCAAAGCCTGTGGGTTTGGATGCATAGCGAACGACCGAGTCCGGGGGGGCTGTGGCTGTGTCGTTTTGATTGGCATCCCCCGCCTCCGGGGTGCCCTGGGCATACAGCAGCGGGCTGGTGTGCAATAACAGCAACAGCGCGAAAATTCTGGGAATAAACATGGTGTGTCTGGATTGTTGGGCCGGCAGGAGGACGGGATCATATACCCATTCTTTCGAGGCCGTCAATTTGCGGCGCTGTGGCTAAAACAGGGAGCGTTTTGGCTTGAAACCACCCTCTCTGTTTTAACCGTCCTAATTTGCGCTGGTTTCCAGTAACTCGTCACTGTGGTGCCGCTGTTCAACGTTCTGCCCGGGTTGCGGGCGGCTGGCCAGTTTGTCCAGCTCGATCAGCTTGTGAATCAGAGTGGTGGAGAGTTGGTGCATTTCGGTGACGGCGGCTTCAGCGCCAGCCATGTCGCCTTCCTGCTTTTTTTGCAGCGCCTCTTTGCTGGCGTGGTGAAAGCGTTCGTGGGGTTCGAACAGCGCATCAAACACCTCTTTGGCCGCGGTGCCCACCGAGGTGGCCTCTTCGGGGCCTTTGCCGTACAGCCACCTTCCCAGTTTGCAACTGGTGTGGCATGTGCCGTGAAAATCGTCTCTCTCTTCAAGCGTTGCCTGGATGCGTCTGAGGTACTGCACATGATCGTTCAAGCGTAAAAAAAAGAAAGCCCCTGCCATGGTGGTACTCCTGTACTTTATCGTTGTTAATTCCTGAAAATTCCCACTCCCCCTTTCTGTGAAGGGTGTAAGCGCTGGGCGGAAATTTGTGGCAGATTGTATCAGAGTGCCGCTGTCGGGGTCGGACGGTAACAGTGTTTCACGGTAATCCGGCTTCGTCGCGGGCGAGGGCGAGCCGGATGCAAAATTGTGAGCCTTTGCCTGCTTCGCTTTCCACCTCAATGGAACCGTTATGTTTCTCGATGACGGACTTCACAAAACTGAGTCCCAGGCCAGAGCCCGGGATGTTGCTGTGGCCCGTGTTGTCAATGCGGACGTAGCGCTCAAATATCTGCCCCAGGGCCTCCTGGGGAATGCCAAAGCCGGTGTCTTTAATACAGCAGTGCACCGTCTCCTCAATGGTCTTGATGGTGAGTGTGACGGTGGCTCCCTCTTCACTGTATTTGATGGCGTTGTTGAGCAGGTTCAGCAGGGCACGTTCCAGCAGGCCGGGATCCCCCCTGACGTAAATCGGGTCAGGAGGGATGTGGTCGCTGACTTTGATCTTTTTCCTGGAGCTGTCGTCCCATACGGCGTCGATGGCATTGGCGGCAATCATGCCGATGTCAACGGCCTCAAATTTCAGGTCAACGCGGTGCTCCAGCTGGCTGATCTGAAGAAAGTCATCCGCCAGGGTCAGGGTGCGGTTGGCATACATCTCCACCCGTTTCAGAAACTCCTCGTTAATGTTCTGCTGCGGCTGGTTTCTGCTGACCTCCACCAGTGCCAGCAGCGAGGTGAGCGGCGCTCTGAGGTCGTGGGAGAGGAAGCTGAATGTCTCCAGCCGCTGGCGCTCATTGGCGCGGATAACCGAGATGTTGGAGAGGTTGATGATGACACCGTTGATGTGGTGTTGTTCCAGCGACAGGGGGTTGATCTGAATCAGCAGGTCGAGCCCCTTGGGAGTGTGGCCGTGGGCCTGCGTGGTGGAGGCGTTGACCAGGGTGCGGGCGAGTAGCTGGGGCCACTGCTCTATGCCCTCTATGCCGATGGCGTCCAGCAGCGGAATGACCGGTTCGTCTCTCAGCGTCTGGGGGTTGGCCTCGACATTCAGGTAACTGAGCGCCTTGGCGTTGATAAAGACAATCTGGCCGAGGTTGTTGATGACCAGGATGCCGTTGGACATCTGGTTGAGGCTGTCGTCGAGAAAGCGGCGCATGGTACGGATGCGGTTTTCCGCCTGTTGCAGCTGCATGACACGCTCTTCGAAGAGTTCGATGGGGGCCGTGGCGGCGGGGGTCTCCTCATCCAGATAGGGGTGGATGACATCGAGCATCAGACGGGACTCCTCCGCCGTAGGGGGGCGTGGCAGGGCCATGGCAATGCCCAGCCAGTAGTCGTTGGTGTTCGGTTGAATGCGGTGCCAGGTGGTATTGCTGTGTTCGGGTGGTGGCCCGTTGGGGGGGCTTAACCGCTCGCCCCAGTGGGCGACGCAGTGTGAGGTGCCCTGATAGAGGCTCCAGGCCTTGATGGGGATGACGTTTTTGATAAACGCCATGGTGGATTCGGTATCGCGGCGTTGACTGCTCAGCAGGGCGGGCTCCTCGTTGAGGCGCTTGAGTTCCTGGCTGAGAAACTGGTTGGCGTATTCAAGCCGTCGCCAGCTCCACAGCGGGTAGGCGAATATCAGCGCCAGCAGGACCGGCGCGGGTGGAAACCAGAGGTGAAGTCGGGCCAGCAGGACGCTGGTCAGTGCCAGGGTGCCGCTGATCAGCACGGCAGACATCAACAGCGCTGCCCGGGGGGAGAGTCTCGGAAACAACAGCACAGGCAGCAGTGCAATGAGGCCGCTCAGGAGCAGGCGCGTGCTTAGCGTCACGGGCTCGATGATCAGCCCCTGGCGCAGAGCGTCGAAGATGTTGGCGTTGATCTCCACGCCTGACATGGGGTGGTTAAGCGCCGAGACGGGGGTGGGCAGCAGATCACCCAGCCCTGAGGCGGTGGCACCAATCAGCACTATTTTATTTTCCAGAGTGGCGAGCAGCTCGGTGCTGGGGGGGCTCTCTTCAATCAGTTTGGCAAACGAGACGTGTGTGAAGTGCCCGGGTGGGCCGGCGTAGGGCGTCATGACGTGGTTGCCCCGCTGTAGCACGTTAAGTGTGGGGGTATCGCTGCCCGGATTGGGCTGGCCGGGGAGTATGCTGGGAACGGTGCCGGTAAGCTCCAGCAGTGACAGACTCACATGGGGCCAGTAGGCATCCCCCAGCCCCTCTTTGAGGTAGACGCTGCGGGTGATGCCGTCAGCGTCCAGCTCGACGTGAGCATGCCCGAGGCTGCGGGCGCTGGCGATCAGTTCGGGCAGAGGCAGGGTTTCGATCAGTTGGCCGCCGATGTAGCGCTGTTCGAACAGCACCGGTAACACGACATTGCCGTTGCGGCGGATGGCCTGGGCCAGCAGTTGATCGCCGGTCATGTCGTAGGGATCGGGTTCGGTGAAGATGATATCCAGCATAACGGCCTTGGTGCCGGCGCGAGTCAGGGCATCGAGCAACTGGGCATGGGTGCGGCGTGGCCAGGGCCAGCGGCCCAGTTGGGACAGACTGTACTCATCCACGCCGACGATGACGATATCGTCGGGAGGCGGGCGCTCCATATATTGCTGGTGGGTGTCGTAGATGAGCAGATCGACCCGTTGCAGCCAGTCGCCATAGACCAGCCCCAGGGTGACCACCAGCAGGGTCAGGGCGAACGAGAGGTGACGCGACAGGTCATTGCGCGGCCAGTGGGGCTGGCCAGGTCGAGTCGCGGCCTGACGGAACATGGTCGCCACTAGTGTGGTGTTTGTTCAGAGGCGCGCGGGACGCAGACAAACCAGCCGATAGGACGCGGTTTGCGGGAGCAGACAGCCACTCCTTGTGCTCGCCCTTCGGCTGTGTGGCTGATTTTAACGACGTATCGTGCCATCTGCATAGCGTCTCAATCGTCTGTCAGGGCTTGTCGGCTGGCTCGACGGTAAAACTTCTTGCCGCGCTGAAAGCGCTCTTTTCACCATGGCGGCTAACGCTTTGAACGCGCCAATAGTGTTGCCCCGCAGCCAGTGCCGCAGCGGGCTTGAAGTTGTTGTTCACCAGGCCGCTGACCTCTTCCAGGTCGCGGCTGAAATCGGCGTCCGAGGCCAGTTGCAGCAGGTAGAAGTTGGCATCAGGAACGTTGGACCACGCCATAAAAGGCTGGCCATTGCGGAGCGTCGCACCATCCCGCGGGGTTCTCAGGCTGGGGGCCTGAAGCGGCGCATCAACGCTGAAGGTGTGCTGGGCGCTGAAGCCCTCCAGCCCCAGTTCATCGATGCCCCGCACCTGCATGAAATAGGTGGCAGGCGTTAGCGCATCCCAGGTGACCCGGGGGGCTTCCACCACCTTTTCACTGACTATCTGCGAAAAGGTGTCATCCAGCGCCAGCTGGGCACGGTAGCTGTTGATGTCGGTCAGCATGGGCCACTGATAGGTGATGCTTTGGGCTGTGGTGCGTCTGCTCAGGCTGGAGAGATCCGGGGCGGCGGGGAGGCGCCGGGGCGCAATCGGTGGGCTGCCCACTTTGGCGATGGTGGCGTAACCGGCGCTGACATGCTGTGTGACGCCGCTGCCGCTGACCCCCACGGCACCGGTGAGCACTTCGCTGCGCATCACTTCGCCACCATCGTCAGCGCCGATACGAAACGTGGTGCCACGCACCGCCGCGACGGCGGCCGGGGTGTTGACTTCATAACGGCTGCCCTTGCTCTGGCGGGTGACGTGATTGACGACGCGACCACGGACAATCTTGATGGCGGTGCTGGTCAGCCGTTCCTCTTCTTGCGCCTTCAGTGTCTCCAGGTAGATCTCCGAGCTGGGGAAGATGGTGATCTGTGATCCGTCACTGAATTTGATGTTGATGCTGCTGTTTTTGCCGGTCCGAATGCCATCGCCGGCGTAGAGAGTATTGTTCGAGGGCAGTGGCCCGGCCTTGTCTTTTCTGATGAGTTCGATATCGCCCCGAAAGGTGACGATGCTGGCACTGGCCGGTTGCTGCTTGAGCCACTCCACCGGGATGGTCAGGCGGGTGCCGGGAGAGAGCTGGCGGGTCTTGCCAATGCCGTTGAGCTCTTGCACCTTGCGCCAGTAGCCAGGGTTGATGAGGTAGGTGTCGGCAATTTTCCACAAGCTGTCACCGGGGCGCACGGTGTAGCTCCAGTCTTCAGCGACGACACCCTGCGACAGGCTGGAGAGGCCAATCAGCAGCGCTGTGAGGGAAAGGAGTGAGCAGCGTTGGCTGGTTTTTCTGAAATACCGAAATCGAAACATGCGACTCCCCTTGATGATCTCTGCTATTCGTTTGCGCTGTTGAGCGACTCCAGCCGGTAACCGTATTGGTAGACCGATATCAGACGCCAGCCCCGTTCGGGTTTCAACCCAAGTTTACGCCGAACCTTGCTGATGTGGGTGTCAACGGTGCGCGTTGACAGGTCCGACGACAGGCCCCATACGCTCTCCAGAATATGGTTGCGAGAGAGCAGGCGGCCATGGTTTTGAAACATGAAGCAGGTCAGGTCGTACTCCTTGGGCGTCAGCTGGATTGTCTCATCATCCAGAGCCACGGTGAAATAGTTGTGGTTTAGCGTGAAGGGCGGATAGTGCTCCTTGTCGCTCTCTTTGGTCTGCCCGAAGGTGCGTCGAAGGATCGAGGCAATCCTGGCCAGCGTTTCCGCCTTGCGGATCGGCTTCACCAGGTAGTCGTCTGCGCCCTCGCTGAGTGCCGAGACGATGTCGGCTTCAGAGTCCCGGCTGGTGATAAACAAAATGGCCATCAGGGTGCTGCTCTCCCGGAGCTGCTGGAGCAGTTGCAGGCCGGTGGTATCAGGCAGGTTCCAGTCCATGATCACCATGTCAAAGCTTTCCCGCCGTATGGCCTGGTTGAAGGCCTGGCCGTTGCTGAAGCAATGAATGCTATGGCCTGCATCTTTTACCCACTCTGTCAACTGTTGTGTTTGAGTCGGGTCGTCCTCAACTAGTGCGATTCTCACAGTAATCCCTCTGCCGGTATCTATAATTAACGCTGTTTTTGTACGTGTTTTAACTTACTAAAAAGAAAGGGGGTTTTTGTTTTTGTCCCTGTCTATTTCTGTGCCCTGTATGATGACCGTTTTTGCCAATTAACCACAAGCAATGAATGGGTCGCTATTGTGAAGCATTGTGAATGTAGGGCTGGCGGTGGTGGCGAGGGGGGTTAGCGGTCTTGAAGCGATTAAAATACCATGCAATTGTCGTTTTTTTCCTGTTGAAAATGGTCAGGGTAGTCGTGGATCGGGAATATTCAAGCGATTGTTTGGCTATTCACCCCGCAGTCCGGCCTTTCTGAAGGCCTGTAGCCGTCTGTTGATCTCCAAATCGTAAGAGCCCAGCCGCCATAGCATGACCTGGTTGTAGCCTCGGGCCTGGAGCATGGTGAGTTTGTTCGCCATGCTGCGCCCATCTTCGTAATAGGTGGTTCGGGTGGCGTTTGGTCCGGCAATGGTGAAGTGGGGCACCTGGTCGCGGGCGCGTTCGACGGTGGCGTTGTGTTGCCTGACCAGCGTCACGGCCTGCTGGTATGTGGTGCCGCGGACCTTGTGCTGCTCCCAGGTTGCCCCCAGGACCTTGAGGCTGGGGACTATCTTCTCCGCCGGGCACTTTTGCTCTGCGTGGTCGAGGACTTTTTCGATCCAGGCTGTGCTGGCTATGGGGCCGGGGCCTGTTTTGCCGCTGTGTTCGTTGTAGAGCATGATTTGTAGCCGGTCGGCGACGCGGCACAGACGTTGCCAGTCATTGACCCCGGCGCCATGGCGACGTTGGTCCCTGACTTTTGGCTGCACCGTGACAGCCAGCCTGATGTTGTGTGGCTGGAGGGCCTGTGCCAGCTCTTCGATGAACAGAGAGAACCGGCTGCGGTCTCTGTGCCTGAGGCTTTCATAGTCGATATCGATGCCGTAAAAGCCGTACTCGCTGGCCAGCGAGACGAGGTGGGTGATGTGCTGTTGGCGGCTCTGGTGGCTGGCTAACAGGCGGGATACCACATAGGGATCTTTTAATATCGCTTTTTGATCCGGGCTGACCACATCGTTTACCACCGTTAGCCAGCTCCGCTTTCCCTGTGTTTTGAGCTGTTGAATGGTGGCGCGGTAGTCGTGTTTCGATGCGGCAAGCATTGGGTCGCCGCTGGGTGACAGCTGGCCGATGAAAAAGTAGATGTCCTGGAACGTATCCGGGCTGTGGCGGATCGATTCCAGTCCCTGTTCAAATTGCCAGTAAGTCAGCCAGCCTCCGACCCAACGGGTGGGCTGGTGCGCCGCGACCTGGCCGTATGAATTGGTGGCAAAGGTGCCAAGCAGCGATGCGAGCACGGCAGCAAGGAGGGCGCGTGAGGCGGCGATGGCACGGGGACGGGCGCGGCGGTTGGGACGATTCACGGCAGGGCCTTTGTTGTTGGTTTTATTGGGCTGTGAAGAGTGTGGTGGATTGTCGCATACAAGGCGTTGCCGAATCACGACGAAAAAACAGATCTGGTCCACTCGCCTGAATTGTGGCTTTGTTCGCGGTTCAATGCAGTCCAGAATGGTCTTTGCGACACAGATAAGCAGTTAAGGGCACCTCAATTAATTCATGAAAGCGCATCTTAAACCCCAAATCCGCCACATCGGCGTTGCAAATTTTGGCAATAGTCCCGCTATTACCCGCAATTTGCGCCTGGATGTAACGAAGTTGGGATTCAATCTGCCGCATCCGGAATTAACAGAGGTGCCCTTAAAAAAACGGCAATAGCAGGGATGATATGAGCAATACAAAATTGATTTTTATTGGGCCCGTCGGCGCAGGCAAGACCACGGCTATTCACACGGCGATGGATGCCGACATGGTCTGCACCGATGAGCGGGCCACGGACATGACGGCACAGTGGAAAGAGACCACCACCGTGGCCCTCGATTACGGTGCCCTCGCGCTTCAGGGAGGGCAGAAGCTGCATCTCTACGGCTTGCCCGGCCAGGAGCGCTTTCGTTTCATGTGGGACATTCTCAGTCTGGGCGGTGACGGCATCGTGCTGTTGCTGGATAACTCGCGTCCTGCACCGTTGCAGGATCTGAGTTTCTATCTCGGCGAATTTAGCGCCTATGCAGAGCAGGGCGCACTGGTGGTGGCGGTGACGAAAACGGATCTCACGCCCACCGGCCTTTGCATAGAGGATTATCGCCAGGCGCTCGCCGCTCAGGGGGTGGATTGTCCGGTTTGCACCACCGATGTGCGTGATTCCGCCGCCATGGTGGCATTGATTAACCAGGCCCTGATCAGCATCGAGGGTGATCAGGCGTCATGCTGTGTGGCTTGAGGGTAGCGAACCCCCGTGCCGCCTAGCCCACAGTAGCCTGCCGGGTTCTTTGCCAGGTAGTGCTGGTGGTAGTGTTCGGCGCGGTAAAAGTGGGGAGCGCTGCTGATTTCTGTGGTGATTTTCCGGCCGTGGCCGGCTTCGTTGAGCGCAGCCTGGTATCTCTCTCGCGACGCGAATGCCGCCTGCCGTTGTGCCTCGCCGTAGACATAAATGCCTGAGCGGTACTGGCTGCCCACATCATTCCCCTGGCGCATCCCCTGCGTCGGGTCGTGGTTTTCCCAGAATAGTCCCAGCAGTGCCTCATAGCTGATTTCCCCGGCATCGAACACCACTTGCACCACTTCGTTATGCCCCGTTTCACCAGAACAAACTGCCTCGTAATCGGGATTTGGCGAATGGCCTGCTGCATAGCCAACGGCCGTGCTGAGCACGCCCCGCGTCTGCCAGAACATCCTTTCTGCTCCCCAGAAGCAGCCCATGCCAAACATGGCCAGCTCTTGCCCGGCAGGGCGGGGTGGGTTGAGGTGATCTCGGCTAACTGTCTGTTTGTCCATAAAAAATAGGTCTCTCTTAGGTGGGCGGGCATTGACAATCTTTGACGATATTCTGACTAAAACGGTAGGAAGAACGTGATAGTCTTTTCGTCGCTTGGCATGCTCAGACGGCTTCACTGGTTATTTCTCCTGCTGCCTCGCTCGGTAACGCAGGAAGGGGGCTGGGCTGTGACAAAAAAGCCTAATGTTTTCCCCGCCCTGTCCGCTAGCTGCCTCGGCACTGTACAGGTTGTGCGGAGGTGCCGGGGGATGGCGGGGCGGGTGGTCAGTCTGATCACACAATAATAGCTAATAACAATAAGGCCGGAGATGTCTGGCCGGTCTTCAGGGGTGCAGTATGAGTAACACGAAATTGATCTTTGTTGGTCCGGTGGGTGCGGGGAAAAGTACGGCAATTCAAACCATGGCCCGGGGGCGTCAGCTCAGTACCGATGAGCAAGCTTCCGACATGACCCGTCAGCGCAAAGAGACCACAACCGTGGCAATGGACTATTGTGTGCTGAATGGTCGCTCTCGTCGTCTTCACCTCTATGGCACCCCCGGCCAGGAGCGCTTCAGCTTCATGTGGGACATCATCACCCAGGGGGGGCATGGCCTGATCCTGTTGCTCGATAACTCACGCGACAATCCGTTTCAGGATATGCGCTTTTTTCTGAATCAATACAAGGAGTTTGCGCTCAGTGGCAAGATTGTGCTGGGTTTGACCAAAATGGATCTGGCCGAACGAGGCCCCAGTGTGGCGGACTATCAGGGCGAGCTTGGCTCCATGGGATTGAATCTCTGCGTGGCGGGGGCCGATGTTCGTAATCAGGCCGATGTTTCACGTCTGGTGGATATGTTGCTGCCCTATGTGGATGGAAGCACGGAGGGTGAGTCCGAACCGCAGTGCCTGGTGGGCTAAGACAGGCGGGACAGGGAGCGTCTCCCGAACAGATGTCGATTACTACGCATTATTCACAGAAACTGTGGATAACTCTGTGTGTCAATTGGGCAAAGGTGGCCTAAAGTCTATTCCAGCGCAGTGGATGAAATATTGGTGAAATATTAGCCATATTATTTGTTGGCTATAAAAATCAGTTAGTTAGCTTATTTCTTGTGACGTGTGTCAAATTTTTGAATAAGTTATCCAAAGCGCTTGCGGTCAATCTTTACACTGTGTATAAGGCCTGGCCCGGCAGTTACATTTCGCTTGCTTTTTGTCTCTTTTTCCTGCGCCGTTTCCACGCAGGCACCCGTTTGAACTCTTTTCCCGGGTCGATATCCAATGCGC
>JALTMR010000454.1 GCA_027001525.1 Gammaproteobacteria bacterium | reverse complement strand
GCTACTCAGTGTCGTATCGGGCAGCAGCGCGCCGATACGACACTGAGTAGCCGACACCTCTTACCTCAATTTGGGCCAGGAGAACACCATGCGACCCACCACACTCTTTATCATCTTTACTATCGCCTCCCTGGGGTTTCTCTTTTTTATCGGCCAGCAGGTGGGCGTCAAGGCACCGGAGATTCCCAGCGTACAACTGCCCCAGGCCGTCACCTCCCTGATGCAGGAAAAGGATGACAAGGGCCAGCCCGTCTCCGGTTTTTACAAATGGCAGGATGCCAGTGGTGCCTGGCACTACGGCGACAGGCCACCCGCCGGGATAGAGGCCCAATCCGTCGATGTAGACATCAACCGCAACGTGCTGGCCAGCCCCAAACAGGAGCCCGCAGAAGAGGCCGAGCTGCCTCCCGGCATGGAGCAGATGCCCGGCATTGCCGGCTCGATGGGACAGGCACAGAAACTACTGGGAATGGATCCGGCGGCCAGGCAGAACGCGGCCGCCGAATAGGTCAGGAGAGAAAAAACAGCGGCCAGCAGGCCGAAAAAGCGAAGCTTGCCAAGGTGGCCGGGGGTGTTGAAACTGGTTCCAAATCACCCTCACTCAGGTCGTCGAGCACGCCTCTTAGAACACAATACCCAGTTTGATGCTGCTGGATGAGACATCACCCAGCGTCTCATGCTCGGCACTCACGTTAAATACGCCCAGCGTCATCCGCATCCCGACAAACACCTTGCTGTCGGAAAAGCTCTCTTTCTTCAGCACACTGGCCGCATCCCCTTTTGGTGTGCTGGTCGTCCACTGCTGACCGATGCCGGCGTAGGGCGTGAACATCAAGAAGCCTTTGGAGATGCTGATATCGAGACTCCTGGTTTCAAAATCGAGCTGATCCACACCAAACAGGCCAGAGAAGGTGCCTCGCACTGCCACCGCCGGCGTCACGGTCGAACCGGACAAAATCGCGTACTTCAACTCCCCGCCCCAGGCTTCAATATTGGAATCAGGCACCTTGACGTAATAAGCACCCACATCGATCCCCAACGGCAGACCTTTCTGCACGTAGAGCTTGGGCAGCACCAGCGTATCCAGTCCGCCGCTGTCGCTCATGGCATCGCCCCAGGCAGCCGGGCTCTCCATGTTGGTGGCCGTGAGCTGGACCCCCACATCAAAACCGATGATGCCCAGCGGCTCGGCCGGGCTGATGGCCTTGTAACCGATGGCCCCCGCCAGATCCTTTGAAAACGCCTTGAACGTCGCCTGACCGAGATCTTGTATCTGGTCCAGCGTTTCGGCGCTGGCTGAACTCGCCGCCAACCCCAGTGCCAAACCCAATGCCCATTTTTTCATCGTTTATACCCTCATCGTCAGCAGTAAAATTCATTCCCTTGGTACAGGCCCCCCAGCAGAGACACCCGACTTGATCGCGTATGGTACCGTAACTGAGAGACGTTTTAATGAGACATTCGTTACAAAAAACAACCCAGGACACTCAGACAGATGAAATATTTCAAGGACAACTCCCTCTCCATCGGCCACACGCCCCTGGTTCAGATCAGCAAAGTCATCGGCGACAGCAAGGCGCTGGTGCTGGGCAAGGTCGAGGGGCGCAACCCCGCCTACTCGGTCAAATGCCGGATCGGTGCCGCCATGATCTGGGATGCCGAAGAGCGCGGCGTGCTCAAACCCGGCATGGAGATCATCGAGCCCACCAGCGGCAACACAGGCATCGCCCTCGCCTTTGTCGCTGCCTCACGCGGCTACAACATCACCCTGACCATGCCCGAAACCATGAGCATCGAGCGGCGCAAAGTGATGAAGGCGCTGGGTGCCAAGCTGGTGCTGACGGAAGGGGCGAAAGGGATGCCAGGCGCCATCGCCAAAGCGCAAGAGATGCTTGAATCCAATCCGCAGCACTACTTCCTGCCGCAGCAGTTTGAAAACCCCGCCAACCCCGCTATTCACGAACGCACCACCGGCCCCGAAATCTGGGAGGCCACCGATGGCCAGGTGGATGTCATCGTCGCTGGCGTCGGCACCGGCGGTACCCTCACCGGTGTCTCGCGCTACCTCAAAAACAGCTGCGGCAAGGCGATCACCTCAGTAGCCGTAGAGCCCGCAGCCAGCCCGGTGATCTCCCAGGCACTGGCGGGCGAGACGCTGCAACCGGCCCCCCACAAAATCCAGGGGCTGGGGGCCGGCTTCATTCCCGCCAATCTGGATCTGGCGATGGTCGATCAGGTAGCGCAAGTGAGCAACGAGGAAGCTATTGAATATGCCCGCCGCCTGGCCGCCGAAGAAGGCATCCTGGTGGGCATCTCATCCGGTGCCGCCGTCGTCGCTGCCAAGCGGCTGGCCCAAGACCCCGCCTACGCAGGAAAAACCATCGTCGTCATCCTGCCGGACTCCGGCGAGCGCTACCTCTCCTCCATCCTGTTTGAAGATATATCAGCGTAGCAGCGCAGCAAGAAGGAGGGCGGAGGAGATACCTCGCCCTCCTCTATTTTGCCTGGCGCACCAGAGGTTGAATCAAGGCCCAGGACTCGGCAAACAGAGGCTCCACATCAGCCATCAGCTCCGGCACCAACTCCTCGCTCAAGCCGGAAATCTCCCACACCAGCGGATCAAACGCCACCACGCTGCCACTGTAGTCCACAGACATTTCCGCTTTGTTGGCGATGATGTCGGCAAGGTAAATAATGGCCGCATCGAGCCGGGCCTCCCCGCCATTGGCCATGTCATGGTGAGAGCCAACCGCATCACACAGGGCGGGCGGCAGGTTCCAGGCCTTGAGCAACGCATACCCCACGGCCGCGTGATCACAGCCCAGCAGTGTCTG
>JALTMR010000453.1 GCA_027001525.1 Gammaproteobacteria bacterium | reverse complement strand
CCGGCACTACCGTCCATAATTGGAACTTCTGACGCACTCAGCTCGATATAGGCATTATCGATCCCCAACCCCGCCAGGGCCGACAACAAATGCTCCACCGTAGAAATGCGTACATCACCATCCACCAGGGTGGTAGATAGGCGCGTATCACCGACATATTCCGCAAGTGCGGGAATTTCGGCCACCGGATCCAGGTCAACCCGACGGAAAATGATGCCCGTATTGACCGGCGCCGGCTTCAACGTGAGGTAGATCTTCTCCCCCGTGTGCAAGCCAACACCCGTCGCCCGAATCACATTTTTCAAAGTACGTTGTTTAATCATCGCGGTCGCTCAGCAATTGAGGTGTATATATGTCACGCCATTGGCATCCAGAATGTACCAGGCAGCACGAAACGCGAGAGCATACCACAGCACACGGCCCCTCGGCGATGAGGGAATTTACACATCAATCGGCCTGACGACGGAGAAAAGCCGGGATATCCAGATAATCCATACTGGCATCTTCTGCTGTAGCCGCCTGCGTTGCTGTCGCCTGATTGCGAATCGCCGTTGGTCGCTCGTAGGCCTTGTACTCCGGTTCCATGCTCATCTCAGCCGTCTCTTTCACGGCCTCATCTTCCGCTGGCACGATCAGTTTTACCGGCTGAGCCACCTCAACCTTGTGCTGTCCCAGGCCTGTGGCAACCACGGTCACACGTAGCTCCTCACTCATCTCCGGGTCGATCACTGTTCCCACCACCACAGTGGCATTTTCAGAAGCGAACTCCTTGATGGTGTTGCCGACCTCCTCGAATTCGCCAATGGACATATCCAGGCCGGCGGTCACATTCACCAGAATCCCTCGCGCACCGGAGAGGTCGATATCCTCCAGCAGCGGACTGGCGACGGCCATCTCTGCTGCTTCACGGGCACGCTCATCACCAACAGCCTTACCCGAGCCCATCATCGCCATGCCCATTTCAGACATCACGGTACGCACATCGGCGAAATCCACATTGATCAAACCAGGGCGGGTAATCAATTCGGCAATACCCTGCACAGCCCCCAGCAGAACATCGTTAGCGGCCCCAAACGCGTTGAGCAGCGAGGCATTTTTACCCAGCACCTGCAGCAGCTTCTCGTTGGGAATGGTAATAAGCGAATCAACGCATTGCGCCAACTCCTTGATTCCGTCCTCCGCCACGCTGTTGCGCTTTTTCCCCTCGAAAGGAAAAGGCCGCGTCACCACCGCCACGGTCAAAATGCCCAGCTCCTTGGCGATCTGGGCAACCACCGGAGCAGCCCCCGTTCCCGTGCCGCCGCCCATTCCGGCCGTGATGAACAGCATGTCCGCACCATCGATCATTTCGATAATGCGCTCGCGATCCTCAATGGCTGCCTGCTGACCAATCTCAGGGTTGGCCCCTGCGCCCAGACCCTTCGTCACGTTTGTTCCCAGTTGCAGCGCTGTTTTGGCTGATGACTTTTTCAACGCCTGCGCATCGGTATTGGCACAGATGAAATCGACACCTTCAATATCCGCAGCAACCATGTGCTCAACTGCATTACCACCGCCACCGCCGACACCAATGACCTTGATAACTGCATTTTGTGTAAATGTATCCATTAATTCGAACATTGTCTTAACCTCCAGTTCTTGCGCCGCCGGGCGACGAAAACTCAACTCTTGCAGTTAAAAATTACCCTTAAACCAATTTTTCATCCGGTCCCATGTGCTTTTGCTCCCGCCTGAGAGCGCCTCCACACTGCCGTCATCACCATGCTGATGCCCAAACAACAACAACCCTACCCCAGTGGCATAAATGGGATTCCGCACCACGTCCACCAATCCGGACACGTACTGCGGCACCCCCAATCTCACAGGCATATGGAAGATCTCCTCCGCCAATTCGGTGACCCCTTCCATTTTGGAACTGCCCCCTGTGAGTACCACGCCTGCAGCGATCAAATCCTCATAACCACTGCGGCGCAGCTCGGCCTGTATCAGGCTCATTAATTCTTCGTAACGTGGCTCAACCACTTCGGCCAACGTCTGTCGTGCCAGGCGCCGGGGCGGCCGGTCACCAACGCTGGAGACCTCAATGGTCTCATTGGCACTGGCCAACTGGCGCAGCGCACAGGCGTAGTTGATTTTGATCTCTTCCGCATGCTGGGTCGGCGTACGCAGAGCCACGGCGATATCGTTAGTCACCTGATCTCCGGCAATAGGAATAACAGCCGTGTGACGAATAGCTCCTTCGGTAAAGACGGCGATATCTGTTGTCCCGCCACCGATATCCACCAGACAGACACCCAGCTCTTTTTCATCGTCTGTCAGCACCGCGTAGCTGGAAGCCATCTGTTCCAGGATAATGTCATCCACCTCAAGACCACAGCGACGCACACATTTGATGATGTTCTGCGCCGCACTCACGGCTCCCGTCACCATGTGAACTTTCGCTTCCAGGCGCACACCCGACATGCCGATGGGCTCACGAATGCCTTCCTGCTTGTCAATCACAAACTCCTGCGGCAGCACATGCAGAATCTGCTGATCGGCTGGAATCGCTACCGCCTTGGCCGCCTCAATCACCCGGGCGACATCCGTGCTGCCTACTTCGGACTCTCGTATCGCAACGATGCCGTGAGAATTCAGACTACGAATGTGACTGCCCGCAATACCGGCAAACACCGAATGAATCTGACACCCGGCCATCAGCTCGGCCTCTTCCACGGCGCGCTGAATCGACTGCACCGTGGACTCGATATTAACCACCACCCCCTTCTTCAATCCTCGCGAAACGTGAGAGCCAATACCGATAATTTCCATCTCGCCGTCAGCGGCATACTCCGCCACTATCGCGACCACTTTG
>JALTMR010000452.1 GCA_027001525.1 Gammaproteobacteria bacterium | reverse complement strand
ACATGCGCCCAATCAAAGCGCATACGGGAGGGTGAATAATGGTGTGGACATTTATCCAAATTGCATCATTGGTCGCTATAGTGGGTTTGGTGGTCTACATAGGTGTATCAGGCCCTGAAGTTGCGGGGGGCGCCAAGGGGCGAACAAGCAAATAGCCCCGAGTGTTTCTTGGCCCCAAAGCAGTTTGGGGTCGTGACTTCAGAAATCAAATTGCAAGGCAACATGCACCCCAGCCCCAGAGTGATTTTGGGTATAAATGGCCAAAACGGAAGATCTGTTACGCCGAAGTAATGGACAGATGTTAAACAGCTAGAGGTAGCTATATGAGCAACGACCTAATCAAGGGCGAAGAGAAAATCATAGGGGTCAATGGAGAGGAGCCCAAGAATCCCAAACGTCGCGATTTCCTGGTACAGGCAACAGGTGTTGCTACTGGGATCGGTGTAGGCGCTGCGGCTTTGCCTTTTATCGAAAGCATGAAACCCAGTGCCGACGTTATGTCAAAGGCAACAACTGAAGTCGACATTGCCGGCATTTCCAAAGGGGACACACGTACCGTGGAGTGGCAGGGAAAACCTGTATTTATCCTCCATCGTAACGATGCCCAAATTCAGGCAATGGCAGAGACGCCAGATACAAAAGATCCGCAGGACGACGCAGATCGAGTAAAGAAACCCGAATGGCTGGTGGTTATCGGACTGTGCACCCATCTGGGCTGCATTCCTAATCGCACAGCAGAGGGCTGGTTCTGTCCATGCCATGGCAGCGCTTATGACGACAGTGGCCGTATTTTGCACGGACCAGCACCCAGAAACCTGGATGTGCCACGTTACCAGTTTGTTTCATCTGAGAAGATCCTGATTGGGTAACCTGATTGGGGGAGGAATAATATGAAAATAATCAATTGGATTGATGCGCGTTTTCCATTAACGCCATTTATAAAGCACGAGCTTACCGAATATAAGACGCCGGCCAACCTGAACTACTGGTGGAACTTTGGTTCCCTGGCCGGGTTTATCCTGATGTTACAAATCATCACCGGCCTGTTTTTGGCCATGCACTACAAAGCTGACACCAACATGGCCTTCGACTCCGTCGAATACATCATGCGTGAAGTCAACTTTGGCTGGCTGATTCGCTACCTGCACTCCACCGGGGCAGCGGCATTCTTCGCCATTCTGTACATTCATATTCTCCGCGGCCTCTATTACGGCTCCTACCGCAAACCTCGTGAAATGCTGTGGTGGAGCGGTATCGCCCTGCTCTTTCTCGTGATGGGAGCGGCTTTCATGGGCTATCTGCTGCCCTGGGGGCAGATGTCTTTTTGGGGCGCTCAGGTGATTACCAACCTGTTTGGGGTCATTCCTTTCATCGGTGATGACCTCGTACTTCTGCTGCGCGGTGATTTCGCCGTGGGTGATGCCACACTGACTCGATTTTTTGCGCTGCATTACCTGATTCCATTCCTCATCGTCGGTCTGGTAGTAATTCACCTGGTGACCTTGCATTGGGTGAAGAGCACGAACCCTTCCGGGCACTCGTTGCAGCGTGAATCGGACGCAGTTCCATTCCACCCCTACTACACCGTCAAGGACCTGTTTGGATTGATGGTCTTTCTGCTGGTTTTCCTCAGCTTCGTCTTCTTTAGCCCCGGCTCTTTTATTGAGGCGGATAACTACATCCCGGCCAACCCACTGCAAACACCGGCGCACATCGTGCCAGAATGGTACTTTCTGCCCTTCTACGCCATTTTGCGAGCCATCCCCAATCTGGAACTGGGCGTGGTCGCCATGGTAGCTTCCATTTTGATCTTGGCGTTCATGCCCTACCTTGATCGCTCGCGCATTCCTGGTGGCGGCACCAATCGTCCGATTTATCGGCTGATGTTCCTGGCCTTCCTGATCGACATCGTCGTCCTTACCTACGTGGGCAAAAAACCACCCGAAGGCATGCTGGTTCCCATTGGCCAAGTTGCCACTCTTGTCTATTTCGGCTTTTTCGCCGCCATGCCATTTGTTTCAAAATGGGAAGAACGTTGGCTGCTCTCCAAGAGCGTTCCGGGCCCTGTTCAGGAAAATCTGGACAAGCCGATCACTCTGGGCAAACGCTAAAGGAGAACACCACAATGAAGACAGCTTTGTTGAAATCAGCACTGGCGTTAACCGGTGCCCTCACAATCTCCAGCGTGTTTGCCGCCGGGGGGCATGTTGAACTGGAAGACGTGACTATCAAGAACACACCGGAAGCAGTGAAAGCCGGAGCCCAGATAGTCATCGAAAACTGTGTACAGTGCCACAGCATGAAGTACATCAAATATCGCCACTTGGCTGAAATTGGTTTCTCCCAGGAAGAGATCGATGATATTCGCGGCGATAACGGGATGAATGAGGCATTTAAGCGGGGCATGGACATCAACATGGTTCGTGATATGTTTGGCTTGGTTCCACCTGACCTATCCCTGATGGCCAAGGCGCGTAAAGGGGGTGGCACATACATCTACTCTCTGTTGGTCGGTTATCACCAGAATGAAAATGGCGATACGGATAACAAGGTATTTCCCGGCATAAGAATGCCTGATGTAATGAGCTACTCATTTGCTTCGGATGATGCAGAACGTCAGGAGATCAAGGATTCGATACAAAATGTATCGGCATTCCTGGTCTGGGCCTCTGATCCAAATGCCGCAAAACGGGAAGGCATCGGCTTCTACGTCGTCGCCTACCTGTTGCTGCTGACCATTCTCTACTATCTGCTGAAGAAACGCATTTGGGCAACAGTGGGAGAACGTCAGGCCCTGGAACAGCAATCAAAGCGCGAAGGGGAAAAGGCTGAGGCCAAACCGCAAAGCTCCGAG
>JALTMR010000451.1 GCA_027001525.1 Gammaproteobacteria bacterium | reverse complement strand
CCATCAGTACAGGCGTTTCGTTCTCTCTCATTCCCGGATGGATGGCCAGCCTCAGTTACAACCTGGCCTATACCGCCTACAGCAACCCGGACAGCGGTGCCAATAACGGTCAGTACCGTCGCAGTCTGACCAATATGCTATCGCTCTCCCTGAGCCACTACATCTCTCGTCAGGTTCGCGTGTTTGCCGGCTATAGCTGGACCTATAACCGGGCCAACCTGCCCATCAACATCAACCTCTCTGATGTGGAACGAATCTCCCAAAGCTCCTCGCTGGCGGATTACTCCACCCAGAGCCTGACGTTTGGGCTGGGATTAAGCTTCTAAAGAAGAGCCCTTTCGCCACGGCCCGTATTAACGCACATCAATCTCGCCGCTTTGCGGCTCAACAGCGTTGTCTGCCTCCGGCCCGTTGCGTTCGACCCACTCCTTCGAGCGCCGATCGATCCACGCCTGCTCCGCTTCGGGAAGCGGGCCTCGCTTCAGGGCACTCTCCCACTCCCACAGCGCCGATCGAGCCTTCCGCAACAGCGGGTCGTTCGGGGGGGAAAGATGAATATAGGTTCGCATCGCCCCCAAAGCCGCGTCCAACTCACCCAATTTCTCCGCCGCCAGGGCCAGTCCCCAGTAGGCATTCGCAAGATAGGGGCGCATCTCTGTGGCGATATTGAAGTACTTGTTGGCCTCCTGGTAGCGCTCCAGCCCCAGCAGGGCGTAGCCTTTGTTCAAGTAGGCCTCTGCCATGTTGGGGGCCAGTTCAATCACCCGATCCAACGCTTTGATGGCGTAATCGTAGCGTTTGGCGTGATACATCATCAACGCCTGTTCGAAGCGCTCATCAACCAGACGTTTGGTGTATTGCCGAGCATGGCCTTGAGGGTCTTTCGCTGCCGCTACAACGTCCACAGCTGGCGGCACATGGGCAGGTTTGGCGACGTATTGAAACTCCGGCCGATGGGCATAGCCCGCCAGCATGGCCAGTAAAATAGCCAGCAGTCCCACCGAGACCCAGCCGGTTGCCGTCTCATTCACCCTCTTCGTTTCGTAAGCCATCTCAGATCACCCCCTTGTGGGCTGCTTCGCTGAAATAGGGGGTTCCAAAGTAGGTCACGAAGGCCAGACCAAACACCGCCAGGATAACCAGCGCACCTATTTTGATTGGGATGTTATAGGTAAGGCGGGCGTGGATGCCTGCACCGATGGAGAGCCAGGTCATAAATGCCGAGGTCTCCAAAGGATCCCAGGACCAATACCTCCCCCAGGCGTCCTGGGCCCAAACGGCACCGGCAATCAACATCAAACTGTCGAACACCAGGGCCAGCATCATGAAGCGCCAGGCCATGTGATCGAGAATTTCATCACTCATGTTACGGAACAACCCGCTGAAAACGGGGATGGCGCGCAGAAAAATAGCCCCGGCCAAACCGGCGGCGACGAGACAGAAGGTCAGGAATATTTTCCCCAGGCCGACGTGAGACCAGAGCCAGTTATTCGAGTAGGTGGGGGGGAAAACCGAGTCTTTGGGCTCGAGCATGAGCACCCAGGTGCCAAGTATCCAGATCAGAGGCATCACCACCGCGGCACTGGGCCGCAGCGGGGGGATTCGCCAGTAGATCAAGCCGTATATCAAGCCGAGACTAAACAGCTGGCTCGCCAACAGTTCGAATAGATTTACAAAAGGGCCATGACCCAGGCGATCCCAGCGCACCCCCAGAGCAATACCCAGAAGCACTACCCCCAGGGCAATGGCGGCAAGCACAAGGTGCTCGTTCTTTCTGGTGATTGTGCTGTCATCGGGCAACTCGGGAAGCCATACCCCGCGAAAAGCCAACACAGTGGCGACAGCGTAGGAGGCCAGCCCCGCCCACAGCCAGGGCATTTCAGCTATCTGCATCATCGCTTTCAATCCTTACTCATTGGTTAAATCACTTGCGTGGCGTTTGGTCTGGCGCGTTCCCACTGATCACTTTCATGGGCTGCCGATTGAACTTGCGCCAGTAGTGGACAGACAAGCCAAACACGGCAATCACTGACGCCCAGAAGAGCCAGGCCAGCGTCGGGTCATAAAACACCTTGTAGCCCATCCAGGTGGTCAATTGATCAAACCGCAGCGCCCCCTGAGGCAGGGTGATGGTATCGCCAGGGGCGAGTTCTTCACGCTGGCTTCCCGCCGTGACAATCAAAATACCGTCAGTGCGCTCGCCATCCAGCACCCAGGGGGCTTCGAGATCCAGCCCCGTCTCCAGGCGCAGCCAGAGTTTGACTTCTTCCCCGCCCGGAGGTGCCCAGCTATTGGCCTGTTTGTAGTCAAAAAGGGGATAAGAAGGCATATGAATGGTGCCGGTGACCGGTTCTCCCGCATTGGGCAACCAGGTCACTATCGCCGCAAAGCCCTTGTTAAAGCTGGTGTAGAGACGGTACCCGGCGATCAAAAGGGGGGTATCGTCCCCCACAACCTGCTCGACCCACCCCCCTTTACCATCGGCCACCAGCACATGGCTTCGCGTGGGGCCCCTTTTGAGTCTGGGCCCGTAGCTAACGGTATAGGGCCCCTGAACGAAATTGATTTTTTCCAGCCCCGCACGAGGATGCAGAGGGCCCTGGGTAATATCGCTCAAAGCCTGAATATCGAATGCTGTCCCCTGGGTCATCTCAATACGGGCATCGAAAAGCGTTAAGCGGCCTACGGCTACGAGAACGCAGATGGAAAGCAGTCCGAGGTGAAAAATCAGCAAACCGGGCCGACGGTTAATCGCCGGTTTGGTCAGAATGGCAGCACAGAGATTGAGCGCCAGAAAGAGTAACGGAACAGCCAAAAACCACACCGATGTCTCGGATGGGTTTTCGTACCCCAGGCC
>JALTMR010000450.1 GCA_027001525.1 Gammaproteobacteria bacterium | reverse complement strand
CTATCCGCCTGGCATCGGGTCGCCCGGACTGCCGGCCCTTTGCGAGCGTTCAAAATGCGGAACTGGATACCACCGCGATCGGCAGCGCGAGCCATCACGCCCCCCAGCGCATCCACCTCTTTCACCAGGTGGCCCTTGCCAATGCCACCAATGGCAGGATTGCAACTCATCTGCCCAAGCGTTTCGATGTTATGGGTCAGCAACAGCGTCTTGACGCCCATGCGCGCAGCGGCCAACGCCGCCTCGGTTCCCGCATGCCCGCCGCCAACGACGATAACCTCATATTTTTCCGGATAAAACATCGAAACAGCCAAACACCAAATTCGAAAGAGCCGGCCATTCTACGCCAGCCCCCAGCCATCGCCAACAGAATTGGGCTCAAACTCAACAAGACCACAGCGTGGTCATGGACGATTCCCGCGCCAGGAGGTGCCCTTAAACCTACTTTCCGCTTGACCGCTAAAGGGGTAACCGCTGAGCAAATACAGATCACAACAACTATTCAGCAATTTTCAACCCACGGTATAAACTGACACTCATACCTCTTCATATGGAAGGAACCATAAACCCCATGCCCACATTGAACCCGAAAGACATCAAGCTGGTGATGGATAAGGCGCTGCAAACGGCGGGGCAGGTCATTCTCGGTAAAGACGAGCAGTTGAGGCTGGCCTTTGCCTGCGTGCTGGCCAGAGGGCATCTGTTGATTGAGGATCTTCCCGGCCTGGGAAAAACGACGATGGCACACACCTTGGCACAGGTGTTCGGGCTGGCGTTTCAGCGCATTCAGTTCACCAGTGACCTGCTCCCGGCGGATATTCTGGGGGCCTCCATCTTTAACCGCTCCGAGAACAGGTTCGAGTTTCACCCCGGCCCGGTGTTCAGCCAGGTGGTGTTGGCCGATGAAGTCAACCGGGCCACACCAAAGTGCCAGAGTGCCCTGCTGGAGGCGATGGAGGAGCGACAGGTCACCACCGAGGGCAATACCTACCCGCTGCCGGAGCCCTTTTTTGTTGTCGCCACCCAGAACCCCACCCACCAGATCGGCACCTTCCCGCTACCCGAGGCGCAGATGGACCGCTTTTTGATGCGCCTGACCATTGGCTATCCACCACGCGAAGCCGAGCGGGCACTGCTGGCGGGGAAAGACCGCCGGGACATGGTGGCCTCGCTGCCCTCGGCCATGACGGCGACACAACTCGCCCAAATTCAACACGCCGTACCCGAGGTGCATGTGTCGGAGGCGCTGCTCGATTACGTTCAGGCCATCATTGACTTCAGTCGCCAGTCTGCCAATTTTGCCAGTGGTATCTCGCCACGAGGCGGCTTGGCATTGATGCGGGCAGCCCAGGCGTGGGCGTTGATGCAGGGGCGCAACCATGTGTTGCCGGAGGATGTGCAGAGCGTCGTCGTGGCCACCACCACCCACCGCGTCCAGAGCGGCGGCGACAGCAGTAAACAATCGGCCGAAATGCTGGCCGGCCACCTGCTCTCTGTGCCGATTCCATGAGCGATACCTTAACTCGGTGGATTGGCAACCGGGCCACGGTGCGGCGCAAGATCCCGACCCCGGACAGCCACGAGGCCGTGGTACTGAAACGGGCCAATATCTACATTCTTCCCACCAGGCAGGGGCTGATCTATCTTGCACTGACCACCGTAATGTTGCTGGCGGCCATCAACTACAACAACAGTATGACCTACGCCCTGGCATTTTTGCTGATCAGTGTGGCGGTTATCTCTCTCTTTCACACCTATCTCAACCTGGTGGGCATCTCGGTGTTACCACGCAGTAACCCGGCCTGTTTTGCCGGCGAGGAGGGCCACTTCTCCTTCCTCCTCTCTGACAATGAGAAACGGGCACGCTTTCAGATTCAAATGATCAGCGCTGAGGGCGAGCGCGCGGTGGTGGATATCGCCGCCGCCAACAGCGCACCGTGCAGCATCGCTCGCCCCACCCGCCAACGGGGCCAACTCCCGGCCGGGCGCGTAACGCTGGCCAGCCAGTACCCGCTGAATCTGTTTCGGGCCTGGAGCTACCTCGAATCACAGGCTCATATTCTGGTCTATCCGGCCCCCAGCGAGCGCTCCAGCGCCCTGCCTTTTGGTCTCTCATCCGGCGACCGGCAGGAGACGCTGGAGCGGGGCAGTGACGATTTTCACGGCCTCAACAACTACCAGCCAGGCGATTCACCGCGCCACATTCACTGGAAAAGCTGGGCCCAGGGGCGCGAGCTGCTCACCAAGCAGTTTCACCGAAATCAATCCACCGAGTTGTGGCTGGAGTGGGACAAGCTGGAGGCCGGTGATGTGGAAGCCCGGCTGAGCCAGATGTGCCGCTGGGTACTGGATGCCGACTCTCTTGGCCAGGCCTACGGCATGCGGCTGCCCGGCACCCGCATCCCCCCTGCCCGGGGCACACACCACCGCCACCAGTGCCTTGCCGCGCTGGCACTCTATGGGGGTAGATCATGAGCCAGATGACGGTGCTCGATGTGCGCTCCACCGGCTTTTTGCTGGCCGGCATCGGCCTCTCTGTCGCACCTCACCTTGGCCGGCTCCCCCTTTGGTTTGCTGCGCTGATGATGGCGGTGGGCGTCTGGCGCTACGTCGCCACAGCCAGAGGCTGGCGCTTGCCTCACCTTGCTGTTCGCGTGGCACTGGTGGGGTTGGTCATTGCCGGTATTTACATCCATTTTGGTACGCTGATCGGCCGCGACGCCGGCGTCGCCCTGTTGGTGGTCATGTTGATTTTGAAGCTGCTGGAACTAAAACAGCGCCGCGATGTGATGGTGCTGATCCTGCTGTGCTATTTCACTCTCTCCACCCATTTTTTATACGATCAAAGCATCTGGCTGG
>JALTMR010000449.1 GCA_027001525.1 Gammaproteobacteria bacterium | reverse complement strand
TACTCCACCGCCGCCTTTCGCGACAGTGTGATTCAAGGCATCCGCGTAGCGGCCAACCAGGGGCAGGACACGGTGGTGCTCACCACTGGCGGGCGGACGGAGAAGTTCGTCATGCGCGAACTGCCTCACCTGGCTTCCAGCTGCTTTGTGCAGATGGGCGACTTTCTCAAATACGCCTTCGATACCGCCGCCGAGGTGGGCATCAAACACGTCATCATCGGCGGCATGGTGGGCAAACTGACCAAAATGGCCCAGGGCGAGACCATCACCCACGCCAACCGCAACGCCGTCAACACACACCTTCTGGCCCAGCTGGCTACCGACATCGGCATTCCCGCCGCGGTCTGTGATGACATCCGCGCCGCCGAGACCGCCCGCTACGCCGGCGAGCGCATCGAAGCACTGGGCAAGGGCAGCGAGTTCTATAAGGCACTGGGGGGCAAAGTGGTCACCACCGTCATGGCCCGCTACCCCAACGCCCTCTTCGACCTCAAAGTGCTGGTATGCGACTTCGACGGCAACAAACTGGCAGAGACCGAGTGACCCACATCAGCCCCCCCACCAGCCACATCATCGGCGTGCTCGACAACGGCCCCGACGGCCTGAGCCCGGCCGCATTGGGCCACATCGCCCGTGCCCATCTGATCATCGGTGCCCACCGCACCCTGGCGCTGTTTGAAGAAGTATTCGCCCCCCAGGCCGAACAACGCGACCTGAGCGAAGGGCTGACAAAGGTGCCGCAGTGGATCGAAACCGCCCGGGCGCAGCATCTGCGGGTGGTGGTGCTGGCCACCGGCGACCCCCTGTGCCACGGCATTGGCCGCTATCTCATCGGCAAGCTGGGGCCGCAGCAATGCGAGGTGATCCCCAACGTCTCCACCCTGCAACTGGCCTTCGCCCGCCTCGGGCTGGCGTGGCAGAACGCCGCCATCTGCTCGGCCCACAGCAAGGACGCCGGCGAATGGTCCACCAGCGCCGGGCCGGAGCACGGCCTTTATCCGGTATTGCAGACGGTGCGAGGCAACGATCTGACAGCGCTCTTCACCAGCCCCGAAAACAGCCCCGACCGCATCGCCCGCATGTTGCTTGCCGCCGGGCTGGGCGAGGAGTTAACCATGAGCGTGGCGGAAAAACTGTCAACCGCGCAGGAGAGAATCATCCCCCTCCTGCCCCTGGCCGAGGCCGCCACGCAACAGTTTGCCGACCCCAACGTCGTCATCCTCCAGCGCCGGCAGAAGAATCAGAATCCTGCCGTGCTCTTTGGGCTGGCCGACCAGCAGTTCGCCCAGCGCAAGCCCGACAAGGGGCTGATCACCAAACGCGAAGTAAGAGCCGTGTCGCTGGCGCGGCTGCAACTGCGGCCCGACAGCATCGTCTGGGACATCGGCGCGGGCTCCGGCTCGGTGGGGCTGGAGGCGGCGCGGCTGTGCCATCGCGGCTTCGTCTACGCCATCGAGAAAAATGAGGCCGATGTCGCCATCGCCTGCCAAAACCGCCAACAGATGGCCATCACCAACTACCGGGTACAGCACGGCAAAGCACCCGAGCATCTTGCCAACTGGCCCAATCCTGACGCCGTCTTCATCGGCGGCTCCGGTGGCGAGCTGGGGGAGCTGATCCAGCGCTGCCTGGCGCGCATGAAAGCGGACGGCTGGCTGGTGATGAACTTCGTCACGCTGGAAAATCTCAGTCTGGCCACAGACACGCTCAAGGCACTCAACGCCCATTGGGATGTCACCCAGCTCCAGGCCAACCGCAGCCAACCGATTCTGCACATGCACCGCATGGCGGCGGAGAACCCGGTCTGGATCGTCTCGGCACAACGAGGAGACAGCAGTGAGTAGAGGTACTTTATACGGTGTCTCCCTGGGGCCGGGTAATCCGGGGCTGATCACCCGCCGCGCCTGGGAGCTGTTGCAGAGCGACAAGGTCTGGACCTACCCCATCCGCAATCCCAACAGCGACAGCTACGCCCTCGACATCGCCCTGCGCGCCGGGCTGGCGCTGCCCGAACACCACACGCCGCTGATCTTCCCCATGACTCACGATGCGGAGAAACTGGCCAAATACTGGTTCAAGGCAGCCCAGACGGTGCTGACCCAGCTACAAGCCGGGCAGGATGTGCTGTTTCTGGTAGAGGGTGACGCCTCCACCTACTCCACCTTCGGCCACCTGGCCCGCACCGTTAAGGCACTGGATGAGAGCGTGGCCGTGGAGACCATCGCCGGCGTCCCCTCCTTCAACGCCGCCGCCGCCCGCGTCGGGATGCCGCTGGCCGATGTGGACGACACCGTGGCCATCATTCCCGCCGGCTACGGCATGGCGGTCATTGCCCACATGCTGGAGGAGTTCGATACCCTGATCCTGCTCAAGGTCAAGCCACTGCTCGACGACATCATCACCCTGCTGACCGAGCGGCAACTCATCGAACACAGCCGCTTCATCGAAAAAGCCGGCTCCCCCTTCGAACGGGTCGTCGATGATGTCGCCTCCCTCCAGGGCAAAGCGGTCAACTACCTTTCACTGCTACTGATCAAAAACCCCAACCGCCAGCGCGGCGAAATGATTCGGGGTTGCCGGAAAAAAAGCGCATAAGCGCAAACAGCAGCCATCCCGATGAGCCAGATATCCAACCACGGGTAGCACCGAGCCAGCAAATGGAGAAACCAAAAAAAGCACCGCCAAGGCGGTGCTTTTAAAGTAAAACAAACAGCAAGTATCAAAGGTGCCACGACCAATCCATGGCCGCGCATCTTGAGTTTCTAACCCCCTTCGGCGTTACAAATATTAGCGATGGTCTCGCTGTAATTTTCGCCTTGATGGGAGGTCTTTTGACTCTCAATCTGCCACGGCCAGAATTAATAAA
>JALTMR010000448.1 GCA_027001525.1 Gammaproteobacteria bacterium | reverse complement strand
CCCCGAATGGTCGGGAGTTGTGGAAATGCGGCGGGGGCCAGCGGGGAAATACCAGGGACCTGTGGTGCTGCCTGTGCCCGCTTCAGCTTTTTGCGCAGACGTTTGATACGGCCGCGCAGACGGGTAAGCTCGGTTTGTGGCGGCGATGATTTTTCGGCCATGGTATTTCCTTCGTTAGAACCCGTACTTATTTGAGCAAGTCGGTTTTGCGAATGATGGAAGGGTCAATTTCCACTTCGTTACGGGTAATTTTCGCATCCTTTTGAAAGGCGTCGATGGCTGCCTTCAGGGCCGCATCTTTTAAATCGCTCTCGATGGTGGTGCGTACTTCTTCGAGTGAAGGCGGCTCTACGTCACGGGATTCATGCAGTTTGATCACATGCCAGCCAAACTGGGTTTGAATCGGATCGGAAACCCCGCCCGCTTTCATTGTTTTGACAGCATTGCCAAACTCGGGAACCATTTTTTCAGTGGTAAACCACCCCAGATCACCCCCACGCGCACCGGATGGGCCGGTGGATTTTTCCTTGGCCAGTTCTGCGAAATCTGCGCCGCCTTCCAGTGCCTTGATCAACTCTTTGGCTTCGTCTTCGGTTTTCACCAGAATGTGAGAGGCTTTATACTCTGTTTCACGCGGTTGGTTCAGGTATTTTTCCTCATAAGCGGCCTTGACCTTGTCTTCGGTTGTGGCAGCGTCGCCAATTTTACCGAGAACATCGCCAGCCAACAAAGCACGAATTTCGTTTTCAATTGCCAGCTTCATGGCTTTGCTATCGGCATTTGCCGTTGTGCTGATGGCCGTTTGGTGGATCAACTGATCCAGAACACCTTGATACAGGTCTTTGTCCGGTACGGTTTTATACTGCTCCGGCAGGCGGTTTGTCAGGGCAATTACATGGCCGACGGTGATATCAACACCGTTTACAGTGGCCAAAACGGTGTCGGCAGAAGGTGTGTCCTGAGCGAATGAAGCCGTGCTGGTAAATACAAGACAGGCAGATGTTGCTAAAAGAGTTCTGAATTTCATGAAGGTTCCTCAGTTCTTGCCGTGTTTCAGGCATATTTTAAGCCATTCGCGTCTTGTAGCCATGGGCCAACATTGACACTCCCCGCTTACCTGCTTACATGCCAATCTGGCATTGTTCGTTGGGACAGGCGCGATTGCAAACTACATAAGCGGTCATAGGATGATCGACAAGGTGATAGATAGCACGCCCTTTCAACTTTACGCCAGTTCTTGCCGGGTTTAACGTCCGGCGCAAAGGTATGAAAACGGAGCAGATATGCTGGGCTTGCGCAAACTGACACATAAGGTGATCGGCACCCCGAACGAACGCAAAATCAAGGCTGTTCAGCCGTTGGTCAAAAAGATCAACGATCTGGAACCGGAGTTTCAAAAGCTCTCCGATGCGCAGATCAAGGAAAAGACAACCGAATTCAAGGAACGCCTTGAAAAAGGTGAAAAGCTTGACGATTTGCTGCCGGAAGCATTCGCCAACGCCCGCGAGGCCGCCGTGCGGACCTTGGGCCTGCGTCCCTTTGATGTACAGCTGATCGGCGGTATTTTCCTGCATCGCGGCAATATCGCGGAAATGAAAACCGGCGAGGGCAAAACCCTGATGGCGACCTTGCCTGTGTATTTGAACGCCCTGACCGGGCGCGGCGTGCATGTGGTGACGGTGAATGATTATCTGGCCAAACGTGACGCGGAATGGATGTCACAGGTTTATGATTTTCTGGGCATGACCACGGGCGTTGTTTATCCGCATATGGACGAGGGTGACAAGCTCGAGGCCTATGCTGCGGATATAACCTATGCCACCAACAACGAGCTGGGTTTCGATTATCTGCGCGACAATATGAAATCGGAGCTGTCGGAAATCTGCCAGCGTGATCACTATTTCGCGATTGTGGACGAGGTCGACTCGATCCTGATCGACGAGGCCCGCACCCCGCTGATTATTTCCGGTCCGGCCGAGGATCGTTCCGAGCTGTATATCACCGTCGATAAAATCGTGCCGATGCTGTCCGAAGAGCATTACACGGTTGACGAAAAGCAACGCACTGCGGTGCTGACAGACGCAGGCAATGATTTCGTCGAGGAAAAAATGCGGGCTATGGACCTGCTGCCCGAGGGGCAATCCCTCTATGATCCCGAAAGCACGACCCTTGTGCATCACATTACAAACGCCCTGCGCGCACATGTGTTGTTCAAGAACGAAAAAGACTACATCGTCAAAGACGGCGAAGTCATGTTGATTGACGAATTCACCGGCCGCATGATGCGGGGTCGCCGGCTTTCCGAAGGTTTGCATCAGGCGATCGAGGCCAAGGAAGGCCTGACCATTCAGCCGGAAAACGTGACGCTGGCTTCTGTTACCTTCCAGAACTATTTCCGTCTGTATGAAAAATTGGCAGGTATGACTGGTACGGCACAAACCGAGGCCGAGGAATTCATGGAAATCTATGGCCTGGGTGTTGTGGAGATTCCGACCAACAAGCCGGTGATCCGTATTGATGAACACGATGCGATTTACCGTACCGCAGAGGAAAAATTCGTGGCGGTGGTTGAGGAAATCGCCAAAGCGCATTTGAAAGGGCAACCGACACTTGTCGGGACGACCTCGATTGAAAAATCCGAATATCTTTCGACCTTGCTCAAAGACACATCTTTGTTAAAGAAAATCGCCGCGACCCTGCGCAAGCGGGCCGAGGGGATGAAGAAAGAAGAGAACAAAGCCCAGTTTATCAAAGACGCGGAAGCCATTGAAAAACTGGCGAAAAACCCGAACGGTATTCCCCACAATGTGCTGAATGCGCGTTTCCATGAGCAAGAGGCCCAAATCGTGGCCGATGCCGGTTATCCGGGGGC
>JALTMR010000447.1 GCA_027001525.1 Gammaproteobacteria bacterium | reverse complement strand
GGATACGCTCTTTGCCACCGGTCACCGCCAGTAGCTCACCGTAGAGCTCCGGAGACCACTGCCAGTCCAGCCCTGCCTCTTCAAAGGCCAGGTTAAAGGCGACACGATGGCCATCTCGCTCAGTATCCGCCAAGGTGCCATCCACATCAAATATCAGCGCTACAAGTTTAGACATACACAATCCCACTCATTTAGGTCAATTTAGAAATCGTGCATTCTACCCTAATATGTATTGGACTGAATTCCGTTATATTCACCGCGGGGTAAACACCAAAGAACAAGCACTTATGTCTTGCCTGGCCTCTGGTTTTCTAGTATATATTCCCCTCTTTACCTGACCGACGGACTGAATTTCTAGGAGATGGGCATGGCGCCTGTGAAAAAGAAAGCGACTAGCACCAAGAAAGCTGCGGCCAAGAAGAAGGTCGCAACAAAGAAGAAGGCAGCGTCAGCAACTGCTGTTAAGAAGAAGTCCACCGCCAAAAAGATGGCTGCCAGCAAGCCCAGTCAGACGTCCAAGGCGAGCGATGCCAAAAAGAAAGCGGATAATCTGCTCCAGGGCTACGGCGATTTCACTCCTTACGAACCCAAAAAGGGCGAGGAGTATATGAATGAGGCTCAAGTAGAGCACTTTCGGGCCATTCTTCAATCCTGGAAGCAGGCGCTGATGCATGAAGTCGATCGCACCATGCACTATATGAAAGACGAGGCAGCCAACTTTCCTGACCCGAACGACCGCGCGACCCAGGAATCTGACTTCACCATGGAGCTGCGCGCAAGGGATCGCGAACGTAAGCTGATCAAGAAAATTGAAGAGTCTATCGAGATGCTTGATATGGGTGATTACGGTTACTGCGAGAGCTGTGGCATTGAAATCGGCATTCGTCGCCTGGAAGCGCGCCCAACGGCCAATCTTTGCATTGACTGCAAAACGCTTGAAGAGATCAAAGAGAAACAGAGAAAGGGCTGATCAGCCCTTTTTTCTTGCGGGGAAGTTTAGACGAGCCTACTCACCATCAATCTGGTCGGTGTCGCAGACTTCCCGCACTCTCAGGTTATTGGCTTTCACAAAACTCATGATGTGATCATAGACCTTGGGGTTTTCATCCTGAAGGGACTGTTCAACCACCAGGCATTTGCTGCCATTCACCATGCGCGGCTGGACTGATTTCGAATAGTGAATTTTATGGTTGGCGCCAAAGGTGGCGGCCTGTGTGGAGATCCGCTCAATCCAGTCACTGGGGCGAAACCTGCGGCCATCCTCAGAGACACTCTCAATCACTAATCTACAACGGCGTTTCAATCTGTACTCTCCCAACAAACCAACCTCAGCCTGCCACTGTCTTCGTGACAAGCCGATTTCTGTCCAATCGATAAAATATTCCGGGGTTGGGAATTGTCCGCCAGCCTAGCTTAGAACGTTTCCCGACTTTTGCCAGTGTCGCTGACTCAGGCCTGATGGGGCGCATTATACAATGATCTCGCAGGGATAATGTATCTCTTTCCTAACTTATCGCCATCTCGCATAATGAGCGGACGGGTTTTACCTTTGTATTCAGAGCACCTCGACCAGTTCATGAGCGCGCATAGCAAGCGCCAACACTGCGGCACCCGTGCTGCGTATTTTGGCTATAGCTCCGCTATTTCCTGCAATTTGCGCCTTGACGTCGCGAGTTTGAAATTCGGCCTGCCATGCAATGAATTGATTGAGCTGCTCCCCGCTGACTTTATGGCTGTCTAATAACAACTAAATATCGCGTCTCAAGGGAGCAAATATGACCGATCAAAGCATTAATTCAGTTCTCCACGAAAATCGTCTTTTCCCGCCGCCGGCTAAATTCGTTAAGCAGGCCAGAATCACAAAAGAGGTTTTTGAGCAGCTGCACCAACAGGCCGAACAGGACTATGAAGGCTTCTGGGCCAATCTGGCCCAGAGCGAGATCGATTGGCAGACCCCCTTTTCCATCACGCTCGATGAGAGCAAAGCCCCTCACTACCGCTGGTTTAGTGATGGCAAACTCAATATCTCTTATAACTGCATTGATCGCCACCTGGAGAGTCGGGGGGAGAAAACGGCCATCATCTTCGAGGGTGAGCAAGGCGATATCCGCCATCTCAGCTATCGAGACCTTCATGCGCAGGTTTGTCGCTTTGCCAACGGATTGAAGGCACTGGGCATTGAGAAGGGGGATCGCGTGGTGATCTACATGCCCATGACCCCTGAAGCAGTAATTGCCATGCAGGCTTGCGCTCGCATTGGGGCCATTCACTCTGTCGTCTTTGGTGGATTTTCAGCCGAGTCATTGAAGGACCGCATCGAGGATGCCGGGGCAAAAATGTTAATCACGGCGGATGGCGGCCACCGGGGCGGCAAGATCGTTGAATTGAAAGCGGCTGCGGACAGGGCGCTGGAAAGTGGTTGTGCCAGCATCGACAACGTCATCGTTTTCCAGCGCACTCAACATGACATCACCATCAAGGCAGGCCGGGATATCTGGTGGCACGATGCGATAGCGGACCAACCGAGTGAGTGCGAGCCCGAGTGGGTCGATGCCGAGCACCCGCTGTTTCTGCTCTATACGTCTGGTTCCACCGGCAAACCGAAAGGTATTCAGCATGCTACAGGCGGTTATCTTCTCGGTGCCATCACGACCATGAAGTGGGTGTTTGATGTGCGTGATGATGACGTCTACTGGTGTACGGCCGACGTTGGCTGGATCACAGGCCACACATACGTGGCCTACGGCCCGCTCGCCGTGGGTGCGACACAGGTGATCTACGAAGGCGCCCCCACGATCCCGGACACAGGCCGCTTCTGGTCTCTTTGTGAACGCCACCGGGTTAGCACTTTCTACACCGCCCCCACCGCTATTCGCGCACTGATGAAATA
>JALTMR010000446.1 GCA_027001525.1 Gammaproteobacteria bacterium | reverse complement strand
ACCTCAACCAAGACCGGTTCCATTACATCCATCCAGGCCGTATACGTACCTGCGGATGACTTGACCGATCCATCGCCTGCAACCACTTTTGCTCACTTGGATGCGACGGTTGTACTGTCTCGTTCTATTGCCGAACTGGGTATCTACCCGGCGATCGATCCTCTGGATTCGTCTTCACGCCAACTTGATCCTCTGGTAATTGGTGAAGAACATTACAACGTTGCTCGCTCTGTTCAGGGTACGTTGCAGCGTTATAAAGAGTTGAAAGACATCATCGCGATTTTGGGTATGGACGAACTGTCTGAAGAAGATAAGCAGTTAGTACAGCGTGCTCGTAAGATTCAGCGCTTTTTGTCTCAGCCATTCTTCGTTGCGGAGGTATTTACCGGTGCACCAGGCAAGTACGTTTCTCTGAAAGATACGATTGCAGGCTTCAAAGGCATTGTTGCCGGCGAGTATGATCATATTCCAGAGCAGGCGTTCTATATGGTTGGTAGCATCGATGAAGCTATCGAGAAAGCCAAGAAGATGGAAGAGAAGTAATTTCCGTATAGGAGGAAATTATGGCTATGACAGTTCATGTAGACATTGTTAGCGCTGAGGCGGAAATTTTTTCCGGCCAGGCGACAATGGTTCATGCATCCGGAGTGATGGGTGATTTAGGCATTATGCCTCGCCATGCTCCTTTGCTTACCAAGCTGAAGCCGGGCGAAGTTCGTGTAGTTCGATCAGAAGACGAAGAGGAGTTTTACTACGTCTCTGGCGGATTGCTGGAAATTCAACCACAAGGCGTGACGATTCTTGCTGACACCGCCATCCGCGCTAAAGATCTGGACGAAGCTGCGGCGGTCCAGGCCAAAGAGCGGGCTGAGCAGGTGTTGAAGGATCGCCAGGGCGAAATCGACATTGCCCAGGCGGAGAGAGAGCTTGCCGAGGCAATGGCTCAGCTTCAAGCAATTCAGAAGCTTCGCAAAAAGCTCGGCCGATAAAACGGCTAGGCAATTGCTTGGTGTATGAGACGAGAGAGGGAAGGCCTAAGGGTCTTCCCTTTTTCATTTCTGTAATATCAAATTAAAAAATTTATAAAAACCTATGGATATCAGCGTAGTCATTTTAGCGGCAGGTAAAGGAACACGGATGCGTTCAGCCATGCCAAAGGTTCTCCATCGTGTTGCTGACAAACCTTTAGTCGAGCACGTTATCCACACGGCACACGCCTTAGGGGCCAAAGAGGTATACGTGGTGTACGGTCATGGTGGCGAGGCGGTGCCTGAGGCCTTGTCGCACCTCGATGTGAAGTGGGTGCTTCAAGAGAAACAGTTGGGTACCGGCCACGCGGTGGAGCAGGCGTTAGGGGATATTCCCGGTAACCATCTCGTCCTGGTGTTGTATGGCGATGTTCCGTTGACCCGCGCAGAGACCCTTGCCGATCTCGTACGTCTAGCGGGTGATGAGAGTATGGGCCTGCTGACGGTAGCATTGGATGACCCAACAGGTTATGGCCGTATTATCAGAAATCAGGCGGGAAAGGTGAGTCAAATCGTTGAACACAAAGATGCTTCAGATGAGCAGAAGTTAATCAACGAAGTCAACACAGGCATCCTCGTTGCCCCCTGCCAAAAACTTAAAGCGTGGTTAGGTAAACTGGAGAACGACAATAGCCAGGGAGAGTTTTATCTCACGGATACGATTGAGATGGCAGTGAAGCAAGGGTTAGCGGTAAATACGGCCTCTCCGTCCCGGCCTCAGGAAGTTTTAGGCGTCAACAATAAAAAGCAGTTGGCTGAATTGGAGAGATTTTACCAGCGCCAGGCAGCTGACAAGTTGATGGAGGCCGGTGTGACCTTGAGAGATCCCTGCCGCTTTGATCTGCGGGGTGAGCTTTCATGCGGTCAGGATGTCTCTATTGATGTTAATGTGGTCATCGAAGGACGCGTCTCCCTGGGAGATAACGTTGAAATTGCATCCAATTGCGTTATAAAAAATGCCACTATAGGCGATGGCGTCAAGGTGCTACCTAATACGGTGATCGAAGATGCGACCATTGGTGCAGACAGTAAAGTAGGCCCCTTTGCCCGCCTTCGCCCTGGAGCGGAATTGGTGGGGGACAACCACATTGGCAATTTTGTAGAGATAAAAAAAGCCAAGGTGGGGCGCGGTTCCAAGGTCAATCATCTGAGCTACGTGGGTGATGCTGAAATTGGCAGTACGGTCAATATCGGGGCGGGCACCATTACCTGTAATTACGACGGTGCCAATAAACATTTAACCCGAATTGGTGATGATGTGTTCGTGGGTTCGTGTAGCCAGCTGGTGGCCCCCGTCAATATTGAAAAAGGCGTCACCATTGGTGCCGGTTCAACGATCACGAAGGATGTTCCGTCTGGTGTATTAGCGTTAACGAGAGCAAAGCAGATTGTTATAGAGGGCTGGAAGCGGCCTCAGAAGAAAAATAAGTAACTCTGGAGTGGTTGGATAATGTGCGGAATTATTGGTGCTGTAGCTGAAAGGGATGTTGTTCCAATTCTTGTCGAAGGATTGAGGCGCTTGGAGTACAGGGGCTATGACTCAGCCGGTGTGGCGGTATTGTCTGATGCGCTCACCATTGAGCGCCGGCGGGCTTTGGGTAAGGTCAATGAGCTGGCAGAGGCGATCTCTTCGAGCCCGATCGCAGGCCGTACGGGTATTGCTCACACTCGTTGGGCGACTCACGGAAAACCTAGCGAGGCCAATGCCCATCCTCATGTCTGTCGTCATACGGTAGCTGTTGTCCATAACGGTATTATCGAAAATCACGAGTTGCTCAGAAAACAGCAGACCGAAAACGGCCATGCCTTCACCTCCGAGACCGATACAGAGGTGATCGTGCATCAGGTCTACGATCATTTGC
>JALTMR010000445.1 GCA_027001525.1 Gammaproteobacteria bacterium | reverse complement strand
GTGGAGATTATTGCGATGCGCCTGGAGAATCTCCAGGCGCGGCGTTGCCCGGCGGGTCAGGCGGCGTTCAACGATGGGGTGGCGCAGCGGTGTGGCAAGGAACTGGCCCGTGAGCGATGCCTTACTCTTCATCACCTGTTTCACCGTGCCCTGGGCCACCACCTGCCCCCCGTTTACTCCGGCTCTTGGGCCCAGGTCCACCACATGTTCGGCGCGGCGAATGGTCTCTTCATCGTGCTCCACCACCACGACAGTATTGCCCTTGCCCTCAAGTTTTTTCAGGGTATCGAGCAACATGGCGTTGTCTCGCGGGTGCAGGCCGATGGTGGGCTCATCGAGGATGTAACAGACGCCACGCAGATTGGAGCCCAGCTGTGATGCCAGACGCAGGCGCTGCGCCTCGCCACCACTTAGTGTCGGTGCAGCGCGGTCGAGATTGAGATAGGCCAGCCCGACTTCGTTAAGAAACTGCAAGCGCGTGGAGAGCTCCGCCAGAATATCGCGGGCGATCTGCGCCTCGCGTCCGTTGAGGCGCAGGCCGCGCACCACCTTCTCCGCCTGCGCCACGGACAGGGCGGTGAAATCGGCAATGGAGTAGTCCCGAAAAGAGACCGCCAACGCTTCGGGGTTTAGCCGGGCGCCGTGGCAGGCGGTGCAAGTGGTGGCCTCCTGCGCGGCCTCGATCCAGCCCTTCTCCTCACCGCTCTGCTCTTCATCAAAGTCGGCGATCTCCAGACCCGTGCCATAACAGCTCGGGCACCAGCCGTGGCGGGAGTTGTAGGAGAAGAGGCGCGGGTCCAGCTCATCAAAACTGCGGGCACAACTGGGACAAGCGCGCCGGGTGGAGAAGACCGTGACCTTTTTCGAACGTCTATCGGGCCTGATGACGTGGACCACCCCCTGGCCAAAGTCCAGTGCACGGGAGAGCAAGGCGCGCAGCGACGCCTCCTCTTTAGGCACCACCTTGATCTCCCCCAACGGCAGCTCGATGGTGTGTTCGCTGTAGCGATCCAGGCGCGGCCAGTGATCCGTCGGCAACCATTCACCATCCACCCGCAGCTGTATAAAGCCCTTGCCGTTGGCCCATTTGGCCAGATCGGTGTAGTAGCCCTTGCGGGCGATCACCAGCGGGGCCAGCAGGCTAATGGTGTGGCCCCGATAGTGCTTCATGATGTTGGCCAGAATGGCCTCCATGGTCTGGGGCTCGATGGCCACCTCGCACTCAGGGCAGTATTGGGTGCCCAGTTTGACAAACAGCAGGCGGAGAAAATGGTAAAGCTCCGTCATCGTCGCCACGGTGCTTTTGCGACCACCGCGACTGGTGCGCTGTTCAATGGCCACGGTGGGGGGAATGCCGGCCACGGCGTCGACATCGGGTCGCCCGGCAGGCTGAACAAACTGGCGGGCGTAAGCGTTGAGCGATTCGAGATAGCGGCGCTGCCCCTCGGCGAAGAGAATATCGAAGGCCACGGTACTTTTTCCGCTGCCACTGATGCCGGTGATGACCGTCAGCTTTTCACGGGGGATGGTGATATCCACCCCTTTAAGGTTGTGCTCACGGGCGTTGCGAATCGTAATATCATTGCGCGCCGGTTTTGCCCTGGTGCGATTGGTGGCTTGATATAGCCCCTGCTTGTGGATATTTTTCAGCGCCGTTTCGTAATCGCGCAGTGCTTTGGCCGTGTGGCTGGTGCGATGTCTGGCCACCTCGGCCGGCGTGCCCGCGCAGAGAATCGCCCCACCGCCTTCACCCCCTTCCGGGCCCAGGTCGATGAGCCAGTCGGCGGCGCGGATCAGGTCGAGATTGTGTTCGATAATCACCAGCGAGTGGCCTTCGTCCTGCAACGAGTGAAATGCCTGCAACAGCCTGGCGATATCTTCAAAATGGAGGCCGGTGGTGGGTTCATCAAACAGAAACAGCGAGCCCCGCTTCCCCTTCTTCTTTGTTTTGGACTTGGCCAGGTGGCCCGCCAGCTTGAGCCGTTGCGCTTCGCCGCCACTTAGCGTCGGCACAGGCTGGCCCAGGGTCAGGTAGTCCAGCCCCACGGCCTGTAGCGGTTCCAGCCCGCGCAGTACATCTTTGTATTCGGCAAAGAAGAGGATCGCCTCCGAGACGGTCATGGCCAATACCTCAGCGATGGAACGACTCGCATGGGCCGGGCGGGAGTAGAGCGACACCTCCAGCGTCTCGGCGCGATAACGTTTGCCATCACAATCGGGGCAGCGCAGGTAGATATCGCTTAGAAACTGCATCTCCACATGCTCAAAGCCGGAGCCGTTACAACCGGGGCAACGACCGGTGCCGGAGTTAAAACTGAACGTGCCGGCGCTGTAGCCTCGCTCCCTGGCCACGGGTTCGTTGGCAAAGGCCTTTCGGATGGCATCCCAGGCCCCCACGTAGCTGGCCGGGTTGGAGCGAGTGGTTTTGCCGATGGGGGACTGATCCACCAACACCACATTGTCGATATGCTCGTGGCCCTCGATGGCCTGATGAGCCCCGGCAGGCGCTGTCGGGCTGCCCTTGATTTTACTCAGGGCGTTGTAGAGCACATCCTCGATCAACGTCGATTTGCCCGAACCGCTGACGCCGGTGATGCAGACCAGGTGGTTGAGGGGAAGGTGAGCATCGACATTTTTCAGATTGTGCTCACTGGCCCCCCTTATCTTGAGCCAGCGGCAATCGTCAGCCACAACCCGGCGGCGCGATTCGCTGAGAATCGTTTTTTTACCCGAAAGGTATTGCGAGGTGAGTGATCGCCGTGATTTAAGCAGTGCCTTCGGTGTGCCGGAGAAGACCACCTCCCCGCCACGCTCCCCCGGCCCGGGGCCCATGTCGAGAATACGATCTGCCGCCAGCATCACCTCGGGATCGTGTTCCACCACAATCAGCGAATTGCCGGCATCACGC
>JALTMR010000444.1 GCA_027001525.1 Gammaproteobacteria bacterium | reverse complement strand
TTTCTTCAGGTGCTGGTAGAGATCAAGGTAGGCCTCCAGCACCGATTCCGGGCGATAGTGGGCCTCAACGGTAGCATGACCTTTTTGCGCTAACGCCTCTCTGACGGTTTCGTCCAGCGACAGTAATTCGGCCAACCGCTTTGCCATCGCCCCCACTTCACCACACGGAGTCAGCTGACCACTGACACCCTCTTCAATCAACTCCAACGCGCCGTGACTGTCGGTAGACAAAACAGGCAGGCAGTGACTCCAGGCCTCAAGAATCACGTTGCCCAGCGGCTCGTGACGGGACGGACAGACAAACAGATCCGCCAGCTGATAGTAGGGGCTGGTCTGAGTCTGCCAGCCGGCCCAATGCACGCGCTCAGCCACCCCTAACTGTTCGGCCTGCTGGCCCAGCTCCTGTCGCAGGGGGCCATCCCCGACGAGCAACAAATGCACGGGGCGTTGGTGCACCTGCGAAGGGACTTTGGCAAAAGCCGGCAACAGATCCTGAAAACCTTTCTTGGCAATCATGCGTCCCAGGGAGAGCACCACCAACGCCTCCTCCGGTATCCCCAGCTGGCCTTTTAGCGATGCCAACCGGGCCGCCGCCAGCACCTGCGGACGCTCGACAAAGTTACCGATATAGAAGACCTTCTCCGCCGCCATACCACCCTTCACCAGGTAGTCGCAGATAGCATGCGTATTCCCCACCCAGGCATGGGCATGGGCAAAGCGCGCCAGCTTGTAAAATCCACCCAGGCGTGCCACATGCACCGTGCCACTTTCGGGTTTAACGTGGGTCATCACCGTTGCCCGCGTCATGTAGGTCTGCACAATATCGGGCTGCGCCTGCTTGATCAGGCGAGCTATTTTATAACGCGACCACACGTCCCAGGAGCTGCCCATCCTGGCGTGTTGCTGCGGCACAACGCCTTGCAGCTCCCGAGCCACCAAACTGCCAGGGCGATTGATCACGCTGGTGGGCTCGCCCGCCTCATGCAGCGCCCGCACCAGACGCATATAAAAACTCTCCGCACCGCCAAGCAAACGGCTGCCAATGATATGTACAGATTTAGTCATCAGGTTCTCGAGTTAGCATCGCAGAAAGTCGATCGGGTCACACTGCGCCGCCGGCATCTCGCCCCGCCCCTCGATGAAGATACGATGCCAGATGGCAAACTGCCACAAGCGCCACAGCGGCTGCACCATATCTCCTTTCAGGCGCTGCCGGGCGATCAGTTGATTCACGCCATCGACACGAAACCACTGTTGAATGCCTGGCTGCTGCGGCAACACGAGAGCCAACTCATCCAGCAGCGCACCACTCAACCAATCGCCCACCGGCACGGTAAAGCCGCGCTTGCGGGACCAGAGGTGATCCTTGGGCAAGTAACGCTCAGCCCAACGCCGCAGAAAAACCTTGCCGGTTTTGCCCTCCACCTTCAGCTCGGCGGGCAAGGCAAGGCCAAACTCAACAATACGATGGTCGAGAAAGGGTACACGCCCCTCCACTCCCCACGCCATCAACATGCGATCGGCTTTGACCAACAGGTCATCTGCCAACCAGGTTTGCATATCCACCGCCTGCATGCGTGACATGGGGGGCATCTCTGACGGCAAGTCTTGCCAGGCAGAGATGAACGGCTCAGACCAGGCATCGGCCGCCTCTAACAGCGAGTCGCCATAGAGCTTCTTTTGCCAGGGCGTCTTGAATGTTTTGCTCATACGAAAACCGCCTGAGCCGGGGTAACGCAGCTGCTTCAACCAGCGCTTGAGCGCCGGGGCGCGGTAACGGGCATACCCGGCAAAAACCTCATCGCCCCCCTCGCCGGAGAAGACAACCTTCAGATCCTGAGCTGCGCGTTGCGCCAACAGCGAGACCGGCAAGTTGGCGTAGTCCCCCATCAACTCATCTGCGGCCCAGATGGCGTGCGGCAGGGCCTGCAACAACGCCTGCGGCCCCAGGGCCAGCACCGTGTGGTCTGTATTAAACTGCTTCGCCATGACAGCGGCGGCATTGAGTTCATTCGTCACACTGCTATTGGGAAAGCCGACGGAATAGGTTTTAATCGGGCCATCCACATGCCGACTCAACATCGCCAGCAATACCGCCGAATCGACCCCTCCGGAAAGGAACAGACCAAACGGAACATCCGTTCGCAGGTGGGTCTGCACCACTTCATCCATCAGTCCGTCAAACACCTCTGCCGCTTCGTCAAAAGGCTGGCCGTCGGGCTGAACGTGGTTTGGCGTCCAATAGCGCCAGCGCTTTTCGACGCCTTGCTGGCCAATGACCACCGCTTCACCCGGCATCACTCGCTCGACGCCCTGCAGCAAGGTGGTACGGGCCGAAGAAAAATTGTTCTGTAGAAACTGCACCAGGCCACGCTCGTCGACTTGTGCCGGCTCATCGGACAGACGAAGCAATGCTTTTAGTTCCGAACCAAAATAGAGACCGTTCTCATCCCCCTTAAAAAAGAGCGGTTTGATGCCGAGGCGGTCACGCGCCAGAAGCAATTGCTCTTTTTGACGGTCATAGAGCGCAAAGGCGAACATGCCCTCCAGATGGTTGAGAAACGCTTCACCGTACTCCCGATAAGCAGCGAGAATCGTTTCGCAATCTGAGTGAGTGGCAAAGGTATGCCCCCTGGCACTCAGCTGCTGCCTGAGTTCGATGTAGTTATAAATTTCTCCGTTGGCGACCAGCACCAATTTGTCATCACCACAATACAGGGGCTGCCCACCCTGTTTCAGATCGATAATCGACAGGCGCGTATGAACCAATCCAACTCGCCGCTCCGCAAACAGACCCTGACCATCGGGGCCGCGGTGATTAAGAGTTTGCGCAACCCGGTTCAGCCTGTCGGCAGTCACGTCATCCCGTTTCAGGTAGAGGCCGGCAATTCCACACATTAGTCAGTCACTCCCTGGG
>JALTMR010000443.1 GCA_027001525.1 Gammaproteobacteria bacterium | reverse complement strand
ACCACACCGCCATGCCCCCCTTTCAGCGCGGCGAATCAAGCGCCGGAGTCACAGGCTATTGAAGTGCCTGTAATCAAGCGTCAAAGACGCGCCAGTGCAATGGCGCGGTGCCGAAAGGAGCATCAGGGCATACTGAAGCCGCTGGTTGTTGAGATACGAAGGCGCGGTTATTCGATTCGTACGGAGCAGGCTTATGAGTCCTGGGTGTGCCGTTTTATTCTGTTTTCGGGTAATCGATCCCCTGAGTCGTTGGGCGCAACGGAGATCACAGCTTTTCTGCAATATCTAGCCGTTCAACGTAAGGTTGCCTCCAGCACTCAAAATCAGGCACTGAACGCCCTGATGTTTCTGTATCGCCATGTAATGAAGCAGCCTGTTGTGGAGCTGGATGAGTTTGCCCGGGCCAAGCGCCCGAAAAGGCTGCCGGTGGTGCTGACGCGAGCGGATATCTCAAGTCTCTTTCAGCAGATGTCGGGCAGAGACAAGCTGATGGCGGCGCTATTGTACGGCACAGGTATGCGGTTAATGGAGTGCATCCGGCTGCGTGTTCAAGATGTCGATTTTGAGTACCAGCAAATTATAGTGAGAAATGGCAAAGGCCGGAAGGACAGGGTCGTGCCATTACCAAAGCGTTTATCTGATCCGCTCAGGCAACATTTGAACCGGGTCAACACCACTCACAACGAAGATTTGAAACGAGGATTTGGCGAGGTATTTTTGCCCCATGCGCTAAGCCGGAAATACCCAAATGCAGCAACGGAGTGGCGCTGGCAATATGTATTCCCCAGCAGCAGACTCTCTGTTGACCCTCGGAGCGGCAATGTGAGGCGCCATCACATTCACGAGAACGGCCTGCAAAAAGCCATAAAAAAGGCCAGCCGGGCAGCGGGCATCAACAAACACGTCAACTGCCATGCGCTCCGCCACAGCTTTGCCACTCATCTGCTGGAGTCCGGCTACGACATCCGTACTGTGCAAGAGTTGCTGGGCCATACCGATGTATCGACCACCATGATCTACACTCATGTGCTCAACCGGGGAGGAAAGGGCGTCGTCAGCCCTCTGGACGGGTTGTGATAAATAGTTTTCCGAGCCTCCAGTTAGGGTAGAATGGCGCTCTTGGCAGCCCTTCATCACCACCCGGCCCCACCCCACAGCAAAGCATCCCAGCGAAAACAATGCCTGAAAGAGACACCCAAGCCATGGTCAACGAGAAAACGAGTATCCTGTTCAAGCTCGGTAACGAGAGCCGAAATCATGAAGACTGGCTCGATTATTTGCAATACGGTTTTGATGAATCGGATGTACAGACCCTGCTGGGGATGGTGGCTGACGAGTCTCTCCACGGCGCAGATATCGACAGCAACGAAGCCTGGGTGCCCATGCATGCCTGGCGCACGCTGGGGCAGATCGGCAGTGCCGAGGCGGTTGAGCCATTGCTGGCGCTGTTCGATGAGATTGTGGATGACGACTGGGCGCTGAGCGAATTCCCCATTGTCATGAGCATGATTGGTGAATCCAGCATCGAACCGCTGACCCGCTATCTGCGTGAATCAGGCCACGATGAATTTTCCCTGGTGATGGCAGCCGATGCGCTGAAGACGATCGCCGAAAGCTATCCGGCGTCGAAAGAGCGCATCGTTCGCGTCCTGACCACCTATCTCGACGCCCCCGATGCCTCCATGCTGACGCTCAATGGCCTGATCGTCGTTTTTCTGCTGGATCTGGAAGCCAAAACATCGATCGAAACGCTGCGCCGCCTCTATAGGAATAATCAAGTGGATATCACCTGCGCCGGTGACCTGGAAGATGTGGAAATAACCCTGGGCTTTCGGGCCGAGCGCGACACGCCCCGGCCACACTACGAAGAACAGGCGGAAGAACCGCAGGAGCCTCATCAACGCCCGGTCAAACGACCACAGACGGAAGATGTCTTTGAGCTGCTGACCTACTATCTTGATCGCTTTGGCCATGATGATTCGGCGCTTGATGTCTCCGAACTGGATGGTTTTTTTGCCGCCCTGAACTGCTCGCCTTTCGTCATCCCCCCGTCACAGTGGCTCGATGCCATTTGGGGAGGTGAGTCCTTATCCCCCGAGTGGCCGAGCAAAAAGGCCTATGAAGAGTTTACCCGCCTCGCCTTCATTCACTACCACCATGTTCAGGAGAGTCTTGAGCAAGGTAAGCTTGATGCCATCTACCTCGAACGTGATGAGGGAGAGATCACCCATATTATCGTCGATGAGTGGTGCGCCGGCTTCCTGAAAGGAATCGATCTGTGGCCGCCGCTTCCCCCACAGGATGTCGACCAGGTAGCCCGCTGCACCCAGCTCATCGAGCCTTTCGCCACCGAAGAGGGGTGGGCGAAAATAGACGCCTTGTCACTGGAGGAAGTTCAGGCCGCACAGGCCAGGATTGAGCCTGCAGTGGAGGCACTTTTTCAACACTTTGAGGCCCAACGGAAACTTGCCCGCACACCGCTGAAAAGAGATGCCCCCAAGATAAGCCGTAACGACCCCTGCCCCTGCGGCAGTGGCAAGAAATATAAGAAATGCTGCCTGAATAAATCGTAGGCCGCCTCTACGTATTTTTCGTCCTAATCGCTCGGCCAATCCCCCATGGGATAGGGCAGCACCTCGGTGTTAAAGGTCAGAAACAGGTAGATCTGATAGCTATAGGTGCTGAGTGAGCGACCCAACTGCAATAGTTTCGCATTGGTTGAACCGGTAACCAGCACCGTTAGAAACTGGAAGACGGCCACAATAAACGTCACGAACTTGGCCACCCCCTGGATGAAGGCAAACAATAACATGTAGAGCCCGCGCTTCCATATCGTCTGTTCGTTAATGATTTTCTCGGGGGGATTGCCCATTATTCAGCCCTCGTTGTCAACGGCCTGGTCACAGACCCAAGTGGGCC
>JALTMR010000442.1 GCA_027001525.1 Gammaproteobacteria bacterium | reverse complement strand
CAACTCCGCTGTGGAGGTTTTCATCAGGCGCTCATATTGCGAAACCTGGGCGGTATTGCAGAGATCCATCCTGCGCCGTACCGCCCGCTCAACAACGGCGGCTCCCACCGTGTTTACATCGAGGCCAGTGATGGACTTGAGGTATCGCTGAATACCTTTAAACGCCATGTTCGGCCCCTTCTGTGGTCGCCAGCGCCGGGGCGTTGAACAAAAACTCCCGCACCTCCGGGGTCAGCAGATTGTCGAGGTTGACCAGCCGGATCATGCCCGTCTCGTTCATAATCATGCCATCGACAAAGGCCTCGCCCTCGACGCCGATGCTGGTGTGGGAAAAATCATCCGCCGCCACCTTGATGGTCTCCGTCGCCCCCTCGGCCAACAGCCCCAGCGGCGGGTGCTGCTCGCCCGGGGACTCCACCAGAATAATCCGCGTGCTCAAACAGGGCTTGGAGGTGCAGTGATCGATCAGTTGCGACAGATCGAGCACCGGCACCACGCCGCCACGGTAGTTGAGCAGCCCGGCAAAGTAGTCCGGCACCTTGGGGATCCGCTGGACCGGCACGCTGGGCATGACTTCGATAATGCTCTTCACATCGATGCCGTAGCGATCATCCCTCACCTTAAACAGCAGTAGCATCATGAGCGCGGGCTCATCGAACCTTGAACTTGGAGACACCGGCCTGCAGCCGATGGGCGGCACCATTGAGGTGGTCGATAGAGTCGTGGGATTGACGCAGTGACTCCACCGTCTGCTGGGCCGACTCGCTCAGGCTGATAATCGCCTGTTTGATCTGCTCCGCCCCCTGGGACTGAAACTGCATCCCTTCGTGAACGGTTTCAAAACGAGGAGTCAACGCCTGTACCTGATCGATAATCTGGGCCAGACCGCCGCTAATGGCACTGACTTCGTCAACGCTGCTGCGAACCTCTTCGGTAAATTTCTCCACGCTCATCACGCCGGCCGTCACCGCCGTCTGCATCTCCTTGACCATCTGCTCGATATCCCAGGTGGCAACGGCGGTCTGATCGGCCAAACGGCGGATTTCAGTGGCCACCACCGAAAAGCCCAGACCGTACTCACCCGCCTTCTCTGCCTCGATCGCCGCATTGAGCGACAGCAGATTGGTCTGATCTGCCACTTTGGTAATCGTCGTCACCACGGTGTTGATGTTGCTCGCCTTCTCGTTCAGAACACCCAGTTTGGCGGCAATGGAGGTGGAGGCCTCCATCATCTGATGCATGGTCGACTCCATCTTCTGCAGGCCGGCCTGACCGACGGCGGCAGACTCGGCCGTGCCCTCCGCCACCGTCGCCACCTCATCCATGGTGCTGACCAGCTCTTTTGCCGTTGCCGAGATTTCCGTGGCGGTGGTCACCACCTCGTTCACCGTCGCCGCCTGTTCGGCCACCGTGACCTCCTGCTCCTTGGCCGTGGCGGCGATCTGGGTCGAGGACGATGTCACCTGGATGCCGGCGTGCTGCACCTGCGACACCAGCTTGTTAAGGCTATCCACCATGGCCTGCACGCCACGGCCCAACTGACCGATGCTGTCTTCGCCCTCCACCGTCACCTGCATGGTCAGATCACCCTCGGCTGCCGAGGTCACCACATGCAGAATCTTGTTCACTTTTTTCGCCAGCTCCTCAACGGCGCGGCGACGTTCGGCAATGAGTTCGCGCAGGTTTCTGATCATGGTCTGAAGCCCGTGCCCCAGTTCACCGATGGCACCGCCATCATTGAAGGTCACCTCACCGCTAAAATCGCCCTTAGCCGCTTTATTCACGACATCCAGAAGAATGTTGACCTTGTGGCGCAGATCTTCGGCCACCTGATGCTCCCGTTCGGAGCTGGCGTTCACCTTGTCCGCCATCGTATTAAACGCCAGCCCCAGGCGGCCGATTTCGTCCCGCCCACGCACCTCAACGCGGATATCGGCATCCCCCTCGGCACGCTTCGACACCACATCCATCAATTCATTGAGCGGGCGCGTCACCCAGGCCCGCAGGAACAGATTGATCAACACCATGCCGATGACAAGAAAGACCAGATTAAACACGGCACTTAGCACCAGCTCGGTCTCCACCGCCTGATCCATTTCCGCCAGCGAGTAGCTGACACGCACGCCGCCGTTGATGGCCCCGTTGGGCACGTTGTGGCAGCGCAGGCAGTTGACCCCGCGCGTATTCTCCGTCGCCTCAAAAGGCATCAATACAGTCAGAATTCGTCCCTCGGGGGTGTCCTGAACGTGGGTCACCTCTTCACCGCTGAGCACACGGGCATCGAGCTCATCGATGGGCTGTTCGTGAGGCAAACCGGGGCCAAACTGCTGTTTAACCGGCTCGCCCCGGATGACCCGCGCCTCCAGCACACCGGGGCGACGCAGCATTTTGTCCTGCAAGATGGCACGCTGGTCCATGGTGCCCGTCAGCATCATGGTGTTGAGGCTGTCGAAATAGAGCGTGGACATATCGCTGGTGCGCTCCTGAGCCAGCTCCAGCACCCGGGTCTTCTCCTGCTGATAACTGTGGATGGTGACAATCGTGATCACCGAGATAAAACCGACAATCACCGTGAGATTGATTTTTCCCTGAATCGAGAGACGGCTCAGAAAGGTGTCTTTCACTTTTTTATCTGTCATGGCGTAATTTCTTCACAAGAAGTTGGCGGCATCCGTTCGCTGTCACACTCCACAGCATTGCGCTGGCATCCACGCTGGCGTCAGCGACAACCTCGTCGCTGCGTAAGCACCCGGTTACAAATATAGATCACTGCTTTGAGCGGCTGGGCAAGACAGAACTTTAGCGCCTGAAACGGCGTTGTTGCATGAACCATCAGCGCCAGTCTGCGCATGATGCTGTCCCATGAGAAAAGTCACTAACAAGCACTGATGTACCGAGGAGATATCACACTCGGGTATAGCG
>JALTMR010000441.1 GCA_027001525.1 Gammaproteobacteria bacterium | reverse complement strand
CCTTCGTGGTGCTGCTACCGGTTACCCCCGGTGCGCTTGCTGTCCATCTCCACGTCACAGACCATCATCTCCACCAGTTCCTGCGGCAATCCGCGTTTACGCAACCAGCGCTCCTCCGCTTTGGAGACGAAGGGCAAAGCCAGAAATGAGACAAAGTAGAAGATGGAGCAGACACGCCCGACAATGGCCGTGGTCTCAGTCGGTGTCGCCGCCCCCACCCAGCCCAGTAGCAGAATGTTGATCATGAAAAGATAAAACATAATGCGATAGACAGGACGATAACGCGCCCCGCCGGGGATTTTGGAGCGATCCAGGTAGGGCAATGCCGCGTAAATCAGAATAGAGCCCACCATCGCCACCACCCCCCCAAGCAGGTCAGGCACCGCACGCAAAATGGCAAAGAAGGGGAGAAAATACCATTCGGGCACAATATGCACCGGCGTCACCATCGGATTGGCCGGAATATTATTCTCCACTTCGATAAATGCCTCCGGGGCAAAAAACATAAACAGGGCAAAAACGATCAGAAAAATCATCACCCCGTACATATCCTTCACCGTAAAGTAGGGGTGGAACGGAATATTGTCCTTGGCGCACAGATTCAGCCCCGAAGGGTTGCTGCTCTTGACGCTGTGCAGCGCCACCAGATGGATCACCACCATGGCGCAGATCAGAAAAGGGAAAAGATAGTGCAGCACAAAAAAGCGCGTCAGCGTCGCATCCCCCACCGAGAAACCACCACGCAACCAGACCACCACTTCGTGACCAATAAAAGGCGTCGCCCCAAACAGATTAGTAATAACCTGTGCCCCCCAGTAGGACATCTGCCCCCAGGGCAACAGATACCCCATAAAGGCCGTGGCCATCAACATCAGCAGCAACACCAGCCCCGTCCACCACATCAACTCCCGTGGCGCGCGGTAAGAGCCATAGTAGAGCGTACGCGTGATATGAATGTAGATCACCGCAAAAAAGGCGGACGCCCCGGTGGAGTGCATATAGCGAATCAGCCAACCGTAATTGACGTCACGCATAATATGTTGAATCGAATCGAAGGCGAGATTGACATCAGGCTTGTAGTGCATCGCCAGAAAAATGCCGCTCACCAACTGAATCACCAACACCAGACCGGCAAGAAAGCCAAAATTCCACCAGTAGTTGAGATTCTTCGGTACCGGATACTCCGTTAACTCGTGCTTAATGAAACTCGTCAGAGGAAACCGCTGATCTATCCATGAAACTATCTTATTGGCCATCATGACACCTTCAAATCGACGAAAGAAAAGCGCCCCCTCCATGGGGACGGCATACCAGTTTTTTGACGTCTGATAAATTGTGTGCAAAACGTCGGCCAAAGCAGGCTGACACTTTAGCCCGAGCAAAACCCAACAGATGCCCCCGCACCTCAATCAAAGAATAGATTAGGAAAAACAAAAGCGCGAAAAAGATCGAGCCCACGCTCCCCAGACTGAATTTCAACAGTCCTGCCAAAGCGTAGTAGAATCCAGCGCCTGATGAATGCGGAACACCCCCTATGAACGGCGCTCGCCAAAAACCTTTCGCCCAGGCCTGTGAAAACAACGGCCCGGCCATTCTGCAGGTGTTAAGAGAAAAGATTCGACCCAATGCGCAGGTGCTGGAGATCGGCAGCGGCACAGGCCAGCACGCCGTGCAGTTCGCCAAAGCACTGCCTGGCATCACCTGGCAGACCAGTGACGTGGAGGCGATGCACAAAGGAATCCGACTATGGCTGGACGAGGCCAAACTCGACAATTTGCGCGCACCGCTGATGCTGGATGTCAGTGGCGAACAGTGGCCCGCAACGCATTATGACGCCATCTTCAGTGCCAACACCAGCCACATCATGCCGGCCGCAGTGGTGGAAAAAATGTTCACGGCCATCCCCCGCTGTTTGGCTGCTGACGGCCTGTTTCTCCTCTACGGCCCCTTTCTCTACAACGGCAAACACACCAGCGAAAGCAACTGGCGCTTCGACCGCTGGATTCGCGCCTGGGAACCCCATCGCGGCCTCAGAGACGTCACCTGGCTAAAACAAATAGCGGCAACCGCGGGCCTTCAACTGGATGAGGATATCGAGATGCCCGCCAACAACCGCATTCTGCTCTGGCGCAAACAGGCCAGGCAGTAGCGCGTGCAGATTCGCCCCGGCTAGTGGTCCATGCGGAAAATTATGTAACTGTTCGCTTCGTGAGAAGGTACAGCCCTGTGTTGGCAAAACTCGAAATGGAACCACCATTCCAGCGTTTTGCCGCCTTGATCTGCACCTTCTCACTGTGCTCCTTAGTAACAGAACTTCCCTCATGGACCACTAGCGCATATCCCTCTTCTTCCAGAAGCGCTGCATCTCAAGAAACATGAAGGAGGCCGTCCAGGCGATCAGCACCAGCCCGGTGAGCGCTTCCATGCCGGTGAGAAAGCGCATGGGCCCCTCGGGCGTAATATCACCAAAGCCCAGTGAAGTGTAGGTCGAAAAGGAGTAATAGCTGTAGTCGAGCAGATCACCGGAAAAATTGCCCACCAACTTGCCGCAATTCCCCAGCCAGGTGAGAAAATAGTAGCCGCCGACGAACAGCCACACCTCCGCCACATGCGCCACCAGCACGCCGATCACCGCCACAAGTATTCGACCCCGCGGACGAATACTGATGCGGTTCATGAGGCTGGCAATGCGTAGCAGTGCCTCATAGTGGATCAATACCGAGGCAATAGACAGAAAAACAGTCACCAGAAAAGCAATAAACATCGCGTCAGATACCTTATAGGAGTGTATTGATTACCACGAAAACCTCGCGATGAGAATTCCCCAAACAACTTCGGACTTCAAGACCGATTGCAGTATCGAAATTAAACAACGCCCTCACTCAGGCCCCGCTAACGGCGCAGAAAAGGGCCGGCGCTGCCAACCCACCTCG
>JALTMR010000440.1 GCA_027001525.1 Gammaproteobacteria bacterium | reverse complement strand
CTGGCTCAGGTTGTGAGTCTGGCCCACTGCGTCCTGATACAGCGTGACGGATTGACCGCTGGCATCGGTAGCGCTGATGGACTGAACGTTCACCCACACTTCCGCATAGTCTAAAGTAAGGTTGTCTGTGATAAGCACCGAGACGGTGCCTGCGTTGCTCGTTGTCGATGGCGAATCGTTACCGCCACCGCAGGCAACCAGGGCGGTTACCAGAGGGATCAGAATAAAAGGTCTTGTTTTCATGGCGCTCTGCTCCAGATAAATGATGTGCTCACAGGCATACACGCCAGAGCGATGAGAAGGGTTCCCTCATTGAAAAAATATTTTTCTTAGAGGGTGGTTTCTGTGATGAACTAATTACGTTGTCTTCTTGAATTTGCCTTATTCACCCCTATTAAATGGGTATGTTAAAAATATTTTTTGGGAGCAACCAAAATGAGAATGGATAAATTAACCAGCAAGTTTCAGGAAGCGCTGGGCGACGCTCAGAGTATTGCTGTGGGGCGGGATCACCAGTTTATCGAGCCGCTTCATGTCATGCTGGCGTTGTTGGACCAAGAGGGGGGTAGCGTGCGTCCTTTGCTGACGCAGTCCAACGTAAATGTACTGAGCCTGCGTTCAAAGTTAGGTGAGTCGCTGGATCAGTTGCCCACAGTGCAGGGCGTTGCCGGCGATGTGCGCATCGGTAACGATCTGGTGCGTCTGTTTAACGTCACGGATAAGGAAGCGCAGGCGCGCAAGGATCAGTACATCTCCAGTGAACTGTTTGTCCTGGCGTGTGCTAAAGACGACAGCAAGATCGGTGAACTGCTGCGCGCCGCCGGGGCGTCGGCGGATGCTTTGGAAAGCGCCATCGAGAAGATGCGTGGTGGCCAGAATATCGACGACCCCAACGCCGAAGAGCAGCGCCAGGCGCTTGAGAAATACACCATCGATTTAACCGAACGTGCCGAGCAGGGGAAGCTGGATCCGGTGATTGGGCGCGATGATGAAATTCGTCGCACCATTCAGGTATTGCAGCGCCGGACAAAAAACAACCCCGTGCTCATCGGTGAGCCCGGCGTCGGTAAGACGGCCATTGTTGAAGGCCTGGCGCAGCGCATTGTTAACGGCGAAGTGCCCGAAGGAATTAAAGGCAAGCGGCTGCTGGTGTTGGATCTTGGCTCGTTGATTGCCGGTGCAAAATTTCGTGGCGAGTTTGAAGAGCGTTTAAAAGCAGTGCTGAAGGATCTGTCGCAACAGGAAGGGCAGATCATTCTTTTTATCGATGAACTGCATACACTGGTGGGTGCGGGCAAGGCTGAAGGTGCCATGGATGCCGGCAACATGCTTAAGCCGGCATTGGCGCGTGGCGAGCTGCACTGCATCGGTGCCACTACATTGAACGAGTACCGTGAGTACATCGAAAAAGATGCGGCGCTTGAGCGACGGTTCCAGAAAGTGTTGGTCAGTGAACCTTCGGTGGAGGACACCATTGCCATTTTGCGCGGCTTGAAGCAGAAGTATGAAGTGCATCACGGTGTTGATATCACGGACCCTGCTATCGTTGCGGCCGCGACGCTGTCAAATCGCTATATCACCGATCGCATGTTGCCTGACAAGGCTATCGACCTGATCGACGAGGCGGCCAGTCGTCTGCGCATGGAGATAGACTCCAAACCGGAAGAGATGGATAAGCTGGACCGGCGTCTGATTCAGTTGAAAATCGAACGCGAAGCGTTGAAAAAGGAGACCGATGACGCCTCGAAAAAACGTTTGAAAGCGCTGGAAGACGAGATCGAAAAACTTGAGCGCGAATACTCTGATTTTGAGGAGATCTGGAAAGCAGAGAAATCGGCTTTACAGGGAACGCAACACATTAAAGAGGAGCTGGATCGTGCCCACCTGGAGATGGAAGCTGCGCGCCGTGCCGGTGATCTGACCCGCATGTCGGAGCTGCAATACGGAAAAATTCCTGATCTGGAAAAATCGTTGCAGATGGCGGCAGAGGCCGAGCATGTGGATACCCAGCTGTTGCGAACCAACGTTAACGAAGAGGAGATCGCCGAGGTGGTCTCCAAGTGGACGGGCATTCCGGTGTCCAAAATGCTTGAAGGTGAGCGGGATAAGCTGCTGCGCATGGAAGAGGCGCTGCAAAAGCGGGTTGTGGGTCAGGCTGAAGCGGTCAAGGCAGTGGCTAACGCCATCCGCCGCTCCCGTGCGGGGCTATCCGATCCTAATCGCCCCAACGGCTCCTTTTTGTTTCTCGGCCCCACCGGGGTGGGGAAGACGGAGTTGACCAAGGCATTGGCGACCTTCCTGTTTGATACCGACGAGGCGATGGTGCGCATCGACATGTCCGAGTTTATGGAGAAGCACTCCGTGGCTCGCCTGATCGGTGCCCCGCCGGGCTACGTCGGTTACGAAGAGGGCGGCTATCTGACGGAAGCCGTACGGCGCAAGCCCTACTCAGTGATTTTGCTTGATGAGGTGGAGAAGGCCCACCCGGATGTTTTCAATATTCTGTTGCAGGTGCTTGATGATGGTCGGTTGACTGATGGTCATGGGCGTACGGTGGACTTTCGTAACACCGTCATCGTTATGACGTCCAACCTGGGTTCCCATGTGATTCAGGAGCTGAGCGGCGAGGAGAACTACGACAAGATGAAAGCCTCGGTGATGGAGATTGTCAGCCAGCACTTTCGTCCGGAGTTCATTAACCGTGTTGATGACGTGGTGGTCTTCCACCCCTTGCAGAAGGAGCAGATCCGCCGCATTGCCGACATCCAGATCGACTACCTGCGTCACCGTCTGCAAGCGCGTGATATCGGGCTTGAGGTCAGTGAGGCTGCGTTGGATAAGCTGGGTGAGGCTGGCTTTGATCCCGTCTATGGGGCACGGCCGCTGAAACGGGCGATCCAGCAGATGATCGAAAACCCGTTGGCTCACGAGCTGCTGGAGGGTCGCTACAAAGTGGATGACACCATTCATGTCGACTTTGATGGCGAGAAGATCGTCTTCAAGTAGGGTCTGTTACTTCAGCTGCAACCGCAGCGAAATGAAAACCAGGAACGCCCCGCATTTGCGGGGCTTTTTTCGTTTCTGGTGCCGGGTGCCTGCTCAGCCGGCATTGCACCTTTTTTGTGCAGGTACGGAAGCAGGTCAAAAAAATAAACATTGAAATTAAGTCTAAATTAACCGCCGACCACGCCGACAATAAATGATGTATTTCTTGAGAACATTAATAAACCTTTTAAAAAATATGTGATCTGGCATCGGAGTGCCCTGGATCGAAGAGAGTCTGCTGCTCGCCATCGGAGCGATGGGTTGAGCTGGATACGATTAGGAGCCGATTGTGAAAATCAGCCATAAAATGAACATGATGATCGTGGCCAACACCTTGTTGATGGTGGTGGTCGTGTGGTGGGGGCTGTCGAAAATGTCACTCATCGGGGATGAGGTGCAAGACATTGCTGAGGCGGATATTCCCCTGGTCGAGTCGTTGACGGCCATTGCCGTGGGGCAGCTAGAGCAGAGTATTGCGCTGGAAAAAGCCCTGCGCGCCGGAGGGGTTGAAAACCCCGAATTGACGGGGGTGTCTGCCGTCAAGGCTCAGCACCGCCGCTTTGACGAGATAAATGGCCAGATCGAGGAAGAGATGAAAAGTGGTGAGGCCCTGGTTCAGGGCGCGCTGGCCATGAGTCTGGGTGAGGGCGACAGGGTGGAGTTTGACCGGGTTTTGTCTCAACTGGATGCCGTTGGAAAGGAGCACGCTACTTATAACCGCCATGTTAAAGAGGCCTTTGCTTTGATTGAAGGTGGTCGTGTGGATGAGGCTGAACGTATTGCCTTCAAGGCGGAGCGTGAGGCGGCTCAACTCAACAAGGGGCTGGAGGCGCTGCTTGTGGAGGTGGAGAAATTTACTCAAAAATCTGTCTCCATGGTGGAGGAAGAAGAGCATACGGCAATGGTAGGCATGTTAATCATCGCCGCCGCCAGCATTATGATTGGCCTGGGGGTCGGGGTGTGGATTACCAGCGGTATCCGGGGTTCGCTGGGCGAGACCAATCAGATTATCCAGAAAATTGCAGATAACAAAGACCTGAGCTTGCGTGCCCCGGAAGGAAAAGATGAGTTGGGTGAAATGGGGGCCAACTTTAATTACATGATGAGTTCCATGGAGACTGCGCTTCATCAGGTAGCTGCAGCCTCGACTCAGCTGGCCTCTTCTGCTGAAGAGCTGTCTGCCGTGACGACGGAGTCGCGCACCGCCGTGGAGTGTCAGAAGAGCGAGACAGATCAGGTGGCGACCGCCATGAACGAGATGACGGCGTCCATGCATGAAGTGGCGCAAAATGCTGCCCAGGCGGCCAAGGCGGTGGGTGATGCCGATCGTGAGGCGGCAGAAAGTCATAAGATCGTCGGTGGTGCCATTGCCTCGATCAAATCCCTGGCAGGCGAGATCGATAATGCCTCCAGCGTCATCGAGCGCCTGGCGGGGGACAGTGAGAGCATCGGCTCGGTGCTGGATGTGATCAAGGGCATTGCTGAGCAGACCAACCTGCTGGCCCTCAACGCAGCCATTGAAGCTGCAAGAGCCGGCGAACAAGGGCGTGGCTTTGCTGTGGTGGCTGATGAGGTACGCACTCTGGCGCAGCGCACGCAGGAGTCCACCAACGAGATTCAGCAGACCATAGAAAAACTCCAGGCCAGAGCAAAAGAGGCGGTGAGCGTGATGAGCCAGGGCAGCAATCGTGCCGCCAGCAGTCTTGAACAGGTGGCGCGAGGCAACGACTCGCTCGATAATATTATCGACTCCGTGGCCACCATCACCGACATGACGACCCAGATCGCCAGCGCCTCTGAGGAGCAGAGCATGGTCTCCGAAGAGATCAACCGCAGCATCGTCTCCATCAGCGATGTCTCCGGTGAAGTGGCAACCGGTGCCGGCCAGACCGAAATCGCCAGCCACGACATCGCCAAACTGGCATCCGAGCTTCATGGGGTGGTCAGCCAGTTTAAAGTGTAGCCTGGCTGCACTCTTCTCATTTCGAACCGCAAGCCCCGTTGTTACGGGGCTTTGTTTATCCTGTCCCTGCTTTTGTATGATTTTATCCGCAAGGAGTGCGCTATCTGGCCAACTTTCTTCCAGAGCGGCTAGGTTACTCCCAAGTTGATCTTCCTCTGGTCCTTGATGTTCTGGCATACACTGGAAAAGGAAGCTAAGTCTGCTAAGCCCCCATTGAGGTGGGAGGTGTGGCTTCCGATAAAATCCACACGGGTCAGGTGATATTGGCTACCTTGGTTTAAGCTCACAGTTCCCGTGGTGATCCCTGAGTGCAGCCAGCCGCCGGGTCATAATATCCACCTTCCTACAGTATGACACTGGCATCTTTATACGGATTCCTGGGTAGTTTTTTACATTATTTAGGGAGGAAATCGTTGGGGCGTGGCTTTGGGAGTGCGGAGGAGAAAGGTGTGTTTCTCTCCTAGTCTCTAGACTGAGACAAGTAAAATATCATAATAATCAATCAGTTATGTTGTATTTTTGATACCCTGTCTCCATCTGGTGACGATTTGATTGTAAAGATCTCTGACGGAGGGGGGTAGGTGCTATAACCCTCTGTTTTTACCTGTGTTATGTTGTTGGCCTGTATTTTGCTTTTCAGGTGTTGTCTTCTTGGGAAGGGGTGGGCGGCTGTTTGGTAGAATGCTTGTCCCGACAAATATATAAGAATAAAAATAGCAGGGGGTCGGAAGGGCATGACTAGTACCCAAAGTATGTGTGGTGCAAATGGTTGCCGAACCGCAGTAGGCGTATGGAAGGCGTCGGGCTTGGTGTGGTTAGGATGCTGCCAAAGGGTGCTGCTGAAGTATGTGTGTTTACTCGGCGCTGGGAGGGGTGAAGAGAGCCCTTCTTTCTGGTTAACGTGTTTCCGTATCCCCCTGAACTATGGTCTCTGCCAATGGCGCTTTCGCGACCCTTTAGCCACCACTGTTGTGAGTCCTATCACAAACCGGGTTGGTCGGTATTATCAACCTCATTCATCTGCCGAAAGCTTGCTACATAGAAGTTTTCAACATGCGGATATCAATATTTCGCACAACAAAATGGCGGATGGAACATTATGAAAAATCATTTTAGTTACGTAGAAAAATTGGGTATCGCGTTGGCGTGTCTAGGGCTGAGTGCGTGTGGTGTCGAGAATATTGGCACCCAAAATGTCGGCCTCGATGCGCCTGAGAGTTCTGTTGTTAATGAGGTGGGTGCTCAGCCGAGTGTCGAAACCTATGGTAATCGCCAGGAAGGCGAAACAGGTCGTGAGCAGTCGAGTGCTGGTGGTGAGTCTGGAGCTACGGAAGGAGTGCAGGAAGGCTCGGGTTCTACGGCTCAGCAGGAGGAATCTCCTGTAGTCGTCACCAATAATGTTCCAGTGGCCATGCCTGATACCGGGACGACTTCATTGAGTGAAGATGTTGTTATTTATGTCTTGGATAATGATGGGGGGCTGGAGGATGGCCAGATAGTCGTTACGCTGGATTCCGCTCCGAGAAATGGTGACGCGTACGTTAACTCTGATGGAAGTGTGACGTACGTTCCAAGTGGGTTGTTTGTGGGTGAGGATAGTTTTACCTATCGGGCCACAGATCGTGATGGTGATATAAGTATGGCCAGTGTCACTGTCAACGTAGAGTGTTCAGTCAGCTGTAGCGGTGGACAAAGAACAGTGCGCCTGAGTTGGGCACATGATGATGAGTTGAATATCGATGGGTACTATTTGTATCACGGCACTCTATCCGGGGAATTTTCGAGTGCTATTTGGTTGGGTTCGGATACGCAATACGATTTCACGACTGACATTATTGGGCCGCATTATTTTGCTGTAACGGCGGTTGATCTACAGAATGCAGAGTCCAATTATTCTGAGGAGATATACGTTAACCTACAGTAATCGAGCTGAGTTATGTATCTTTAAGGAACAGTTATAGTTGCCCAGTGCAGGCGGTAGCCCAAGGTATTATAAGAGGAAGTCTGAAATGAATAGAAATATATTTAAGAGCATGGTGGCCTTGTTGTTCGGCTTGTTTAGCATGGGGAGCGTGTTTGCTGCCTACGATCCACCTATTGGTATCCCGGCCCCTCCTTTTGGTGTTGATGAGGTGGCGCCAGCATTGCCCAGTCCATGGGATGGTGAGGTCGCAGGCTTCTATTACATCAAAGCGGGGGGCACTAATACTGGTTATGGCTCCCCAGCTGATCCGCGAGGCAGAATTCCGACGCCTGTCGATCCAGGGTCGGTTATTGTGATCGATGGTGAATACAATCGTAGGCATGACTCATTTACCTTGGTCGGTACCCAGGAGCAGCCCATCTGGATTGTGAGTTCTCCGCTGCAGCAGGCAATTCTCAAACAGAAGATCAGCTTCAATGGTTCCTCGTATGTCATTATGGATGGTGTCAATGCTGTTTGGGAGAATAGCTCCTACAACGGGAAGTTGGCCTTTCGCAATAGTGATCATATTGTTGTGAGAAATGGTGACTTTCGGGGAGATACGAACAAGGGTGTTGGCGGCATGGGGGTGACTAACTCCAGCTATATCGTGTTCTATCGGAACTATTTTCATCATTTTGGGCAAGTGGATGCAGTGGAGGATCAAGATAATCACGGTAATGCGATTGGTGCGGGTACGCAGTACTTTTGGGCACTGGAGAATGAGTATTATGCCAATAGTGGGGACGGGATCCAGGTTAATGGAAAGGCTGGTGATACACATCATATATACATAGGAAGAAATAACTTTCATGGGAATGGCCAGACGGGATTTTGGGCCAAGGAGTCAAGTGATGTTATTGTTTCCGAGAATCTAAGTCATGCGCATCGGGCTAACCCCAATAATTCATCCTCAATGGGGGATGGTATGGGAATACAGTATGCCCCTGACTATGTTTGGTTTCTCTTCAATAAGATTTACGATAACGAGAGTGGTATACGCTTCGGAAGTAATAGTGGTGGTCCTGGTACTGAGCATTTTATTATCGGCAATTTGATTTACGATATTGATGATCGTCAGGGGTTTGATCCGACCAATAGCTGGGGTATGGCAGCGATCTCTTTGTGGGGGGGGCGGAATACATACATCCTCAATAACACTATATGGAATGCGCATGCGGGTCTTTATACACCTAGGGCTTCCGGCATGATTGACTTTAGTAACAATATTGTCGGTCCCGTCACCAAAGGCTATCAGGCCTATTATTATGACGCTAGAATTCTCGAAAATTCGGGTTCTGGAAATAATATTTATGTCGGTGAAGGGCAGTTTCGTCGAGGTGCTCGCGAGTATACTTTTGAGGGGTTTAGAACGTACTATCAAACGGAATCAAATAGTGCATCAGTGATGGATCCGGCTACATTGTTTGTCGACGTCAGTGCAAATGATTTCCGGATTCTTCCAGGTTCAGCAGCAGAAAATAAGGGCAGTGAGGATAGGGCCTATGATATTTTCTTTGAGCGCTATGGTATCGATATTAGGCGGGATATAGAAGGCAAAAGTCGCGTCAATGAGGGGACTCAGTGGGACATTGGTGCATACGAAATAGATGCGCCAGATGCGCCGGCCATGCTTGAGGCAACTGTGTTGCCCTAGGCTGAAGATCGCACTTGCTGCCTAGAGAAAAAGCCAACCGTAACTTGATGTTTGCGGTTGGCTTTTTTGTGTCAGTTTTTTCTTTTTCTGAGTTTCTTGTAGTCGGATCGGGTATTTTTTATGAGTCGCGCGCCTGTTTCTTTGAGTTAGATAAATGATCTTCCTTATTGTGCATCTTGGGTTAAGTCAGATATTGAATAATAAGCACTGCTTATTGTGTTGATTCTAGTCAGGCTGTTTAGTCGAGATAATTTCGTCTACCCTTGGGTTGCATGATCTGGCAATTAGGTGATTTTAAATTAAGGAGGCATCATTTGATGGCATTTGAACTTTCCCCTCTGCCTTATGACAAGGGAGCTTTGGCTCCAGTTATTTCGGCGGAAACACTTGAGTACCACTATGGCAAGCATCATCAGACCTACGTAACTAATTTGAATAAGCTTGTAGCAGGCACAGAACTTGAGGGTGCGACGCTGGAGGAGATTATCAGTAAAAGTTCGGGGGCGGTTTTTAATAATGCAGCGCAGATATGGAATCATACCTTTTACTGGAGCTGTTTGAGCCCTGGTGGTGGAGCCCCCTCTGGTGCGTTGGCAGAAGCAATTAACAGTACCTTTGGCTCATTCTCAGCCTTTAAAGAGCAGTTTTCCACTTCAGCGGCTACCAATTTTGGCTCGGGTTGGACCTGGTTGGTGAGGAAAAAAGATGGCTCTATTGCTATCGTGAATACCAGCAATGCGGGTTGTCCACTGACCGAAGGGCAGGTGCCCCTGCTTACTTTTGATGTTTGGGAGCATGCCTATTACATTGACTACCGAAATGCCCGACCCAAGTATATTGAGTCACTTTGGGGTATCGTCAATTGGGACTTCGTCGCGCAAAATTTTGCCGCGTAGCTCCTTCTAGTTAATTCCGGCATATTGTGCCGGGCTGCGCAGGTTTATTGCCTGGTTCTCCGAATCGCAGTACTATGTCGCGTTTGTGTATTGGCAGCCTACGGGCTGCCTTACTGTTTTTGGGGAGATGAGCATGTCCGTTGTTTCGTTGATGTCTACCTACAATCGGTTGTCAGTCTGCTTTGAAAAAGGTGAGGGTGCTTTAATTTGGGATAGTGATGGTAATCAGTATCTCGATGCTCTTAGTGGTATAGCTGTTTGTAACCTTGGTCATGCTCATCCCGCAGTGGCGGACGCGCTGTGTGTGCAGTCACGAAAACTCATTCATACATCCAACCTCTACGGTATTCCCCTTCAGGAACGACTGGCTCAAGTGTTATCCAGTAAAGCCGGCATGGATAAGGTTTTTTTTAGTAATTCCGGTGCGGAGGCGAATGAAGCTGCGATTAAAATAGCTCGCCTTTATGGTCACGAAGCAAAGGGGGTGGCCAATCCGGCTATTGTCGTTATGGAGGGTAGCTTTCATGGTCGCACCATGGCAACGCTCTCGGCCACAGGGAATCGCAAGGTTCAGGCCGGGTTTGAGCCGCTGGTGCAGGGCTTTGTGCGAGCCCCTTATAACGATATCGATGCGCTTAAAACTATTGCTGCCAATAATCGTAATATCGTCGCTGTTTTGGTGGAGCCTGTGCAAGGTGAGGGGGGGGTTCACATTCCCGCCGCTGATTATCTTGAGCAGTTGAGAGCCCTTTGTGATGAATATGGCTGGCTGCTGATGCTGGACGAGATTCAGACAGGCATGGGGCGTACGGGTCGGTGGTTTTCGTATCAGCACAGTCAGATTAAACCCGATGTGATGACGGTAGCCAAGGCGCTGGGTAATGGTGTTCCTATTGGTGCCTGTCTTGCTCGTGGTGTGGCTGCAGAGGTGTTGCAGCCGGGTAGTCACGGCTCCACATTTGGGGGTAACCCGCTTGCTTGCGCTGCTGGTTTAGCGGTTATGAAGGTGATGGAAGAGGAAGATCTTGTCTCCGTTGCTGCCGCCAAGGGGCGCTACCTTTCCGAGCGTCTTAATGAGGCGTTGAAGGGGTGCGCCAATGTGGTTGATATCCGCACACAAGGGCTGATGATTGGTATTGAACTGGATAAGTCCTGCGGTGAGCTAGTGCAAATGGCTCTGAAGCAGGGGTTGCTGATAAATGTCACCGCTGGCAACGTTATTCGTTTGTTGCCGCCGCTAGTGATCACCACAGAGCAGATCGACTCTGTTATTGATACGTTAAGAAGGCTGATTCGTCAGCTGTAGTTGGGGAGTATTGCTATGTCCGTCCGTCATTTTCTCAGTTTGCTGGATTTTACGCCCGATGAGCTTCGCGGCCTCATTAGCCGCGCGATTGAATTAAAGAGAATTCAGCGTTCGGGTGAAATATTCGAGCCGATGAAAAACAAAGTGCTGGGGATGGTGTTTGAGAAGTCATCTACCCGTACTCGGGTGGCCTTTGAAACGGCCATGAGTCAGAGTGGTGGCCATGCCATCTTTCTCTCTCCCCGAGATACGCAGCTCGGGCGTGGCGAGCCGATTGAGGACAGTGCCCGGGTGTTATCGCGCATGGTGGATGTTATTATGATCCGCACCTTCGAGCACGAAAAGCTTGAAAGGTCTTCTT